>NZ_JACJQS010000012.1:0-112185 GCF_014696755.1 Anabaena sp. FACHB-1391
TAAAAATGGATTGATTCAAGGAATATCACATAAGTTTTGTAAACGCATTCACGCAAAGGATGGTTATTCGTATGCAGTATAAAAGATTTGTTAATTGCTCAACTGTCCCTCTCATTGTTTGTGCTGGCACACAAAATTACTCAACGGACGTTTCACAATTAACCCTCCATTCCTCCCATCACCAGGAGGTTTAGATGAATAATGAAGAGGGAATAGAGTCACAAGTTTTTCGGTGTATACTTTTTTAAGTAAATTTTGGATCTCATTCAACAATACCTTGGCCAAATTAAAAAAGCCCTGATTCGTAGGTGGGTTTGAGGTTTGTTCAACCGTTTCAAACCCCACTTACAAAAAAATCGTCAAGGTATTGATTCAGTTGTTGTTAAATTCCTAACATTTGCAAATTGTGCAAAGTAGCATAAAATCCCTCTTGTTGCAACAATTCTTCATGACTACCCTGTTCAATCAATTCTCCCCGCTTCAACACAAAAATCCGGTCTACATTACGAATCGTAGACAAACGGTGAGCAATAATAATTGCTGTACGCCCTATCAGCAACTGATTTAAAGCCTCTTGAACCAAAGACTCAGTCCCCACGTCCAAACTAGCTGTAGCTTCATCTAGCACCAAAATTTCAGGGTTACGAATAGCAGCCCGCGCAAAGGCTAAAAGTTGTTTTTGACCACTAGAAATATTTGTCGCCCGTTCTCGCAATTGAGTATCATAACCCTGGGGTAGTTGATTAATAAACGCTGCAACATTGGTTCTCACCGCTGCTTGTTCAATTTCTGCAAAACTGTAATCATCACCTAAAGTAATGTTACTTTTCACATCACCCGCAAACAAAAACGCCTCCTGCAAAATTACCGTCATATAACTTCGCAGTTCCCTTTGGGGAATTTCGCGGATATCCACACCGTCAATTAGAATACGTCCTTGAGTTGGTTCATAAAGACGACACAACAAGCGAATAATCGAACTTTTCCCCGCACCTGTCGGACCGACTAAAGCGACTTTTTCCCCTGGGTAAATAGTAAAGTCTAAATTTTTAATCACATAATCATCATCTTTATACGCAAAGGAAACATTTTCAAACTTAATTTCCCCCAAGGCGGGAATAGGTGTAAAATCTTGAGTTTCTAACTTAGAGATGATCTGATCAATGTAACCAAATTCAAAATTTTTATTGAAACTTTCTGAACCTGGGTAATCTTTAATTTCGATGGGTTCATCTAAAATATCAATTACCCGTTCAATAGCCGTAAAACCAGATTGAATCACGGTAAATTTTTCGGCAAAATTCCGCAAAGGTTCAAAGAATTGTTGGGCATATAAAATAAATGCCGATAAAATCCCAAAGGTGATTTGTTGATCTAACAATAACCCGCCACCTAACCATAATACCCCAGCAATAGCAATTAAAGCAACCCATTCTAGGGTGGCAGAAACCGCTGAATCAAACCAAATACTAGTATCTACTTCCCTAACATAACGTTGATTAGCAGCCCGAAATAACTCCAAATTAACTTTTTCTCGGCGGAATAATTGGACTACATTAATACCAACAATATTTTCTTGGAGTTGAGAATTTAGTTGAGAAAGTTCTTCTCTGCTTTTATAATTAGCTGCTCGATATTGCTGTTGGAAATAAATTATTAACCAAGTAACTGGGAAAAGAATAAATATCAACAAACAAGCAAGTTGCCATTGAATTGAAAACATCAATCCAATAATCACTACCATAGATAATAAATCAGAAATAATACCTATAGCCCCAGTCGAAAAAACATCTCCTAAACTTTCTACATCACTAGTAAGTCTAGTAATTAATTTACCTACGGGTGTACTGTCAAAAAAACGTACAGCTAAAGATGTCACATGATCAAATAAATCCTCACGAATAGCTGCTGTGATTTTTTGTCCTAATTTCTGAACTAAATAACCTTGTACACCTATTAATACTAAGCGGATAGCCGTTGCTATCAGTAACATCCCAATGAGAATATTTAAACCCTGCCACAGGGGCATATTTTGCAAAAATTGATATGTACTTGGTTCTTTGCGAATTAGAGAAACTGCTTGTCCGACTAACATGGGTTTAATAGCACTAGCAACAGCAATAGGAATTAGCAGTAACATAGATACTGCCAATAATTTGCCATAACGACGACCATAGGGTACTAAGCGCAAAAATAACCGCCAGTCATTTTCTCGAGGGCGGTATACCGTATCCGATTTAACTTGAGATGGGTAGATGCTCATAAATAGGAAATAGGAAATTGAAAACCGTTAGAACTTGCAAAAGTAGAATTGTAACTGAATGCTAACTAATTTTTTTCAAAAATTAAACCATTGATTTCTTGACACTTGATCTCTGCGGCTTGATAGGCCAGCAAATATTCTTGGCCACCCAACATAACATCACCATAATAATCATAAGGCGCTTCACCATAAATAGGTAAAGGATCATCCTCTGGATAATCTTCCTGAGATTCTTCAATTACGGCTTTTAACTTCTTAACACTGAGACTTTGAGCCGGAAAATAATAAAGTTCTTGGGGCTTTTTTTGGAGAAAAGGAAGTGTAGGATCAATAATCACATCATTAACTTCAATCCAACCATGTTCAACGGGTTTATATGGCTTACCCGCAAATACTAAAAAGCCTTGTACATACTTTGCCCCCTCAGTCACTAAAACCGCTTTATAAGCATTATCAAAAGGTTTTTTGGCTTTACTTTTGATAGTGTTTGCAACTTGATGAGACAGAGTTTCATTTAATACTTTATTCATTGGATAAATCCTCCTTTAATTATGCCGGCAATTATCTGTTAATTTTTGGTTTAGCATTAAGTAATTTTAGCAAATGTGGGATCATTTTTACTTTTCTTTTGGGTAAATTTAATATTTTATTTGTTCTTTCTGTCCCAGTTATTTCATATTCAAGAAGCAAAACAGAAAAAACAGAAATTAGGGGTAATTCCTGGATTACCCCTATACAAGAATTAGGCCAATAGCCATATCCTAATAATAAATTCCCTGACCTTTAACAGGATATTTTAAAAGTATCATCAGGAATAAATAAACCTAATTTGAATTATTTTTATTTGGGTTTTTATTTGGGGTTTTTTGTGGTGCAGGAGTTACCGCTGCTGGTTTAGAAACTTCTTGCTTGTAAAAGCGAACCACCTGCTGCACATAACCAGCCGTAAAGCCCTTATCGCAGCCCGTATAGTTACCAGTCATCCACCAACAAGCAACACCACGCACAGCAGCAGTCTCATCGTTTTTAGTGGCTGCAAATTGCTTATTTAACTCACGGGTGGTGATACAAGAAACAACTTGACGGGCTACCTTGGGATCATTTTCAAACTGAGTTGGTGTTAATTCTTTTTTCAGACAATTTCTCGTCCAACCTTTGAGAGTGTCCGGTTTAACTTGCCATTCACTATAATATCCATCATTGCGCTTTTTCGTTTTCGGTGCAGCTAGTCGCAAAGCTTCCACCATGGCTGCGACTTGGGTATCAGAAGCAGGAGGTTTAGGAGGTTTCGCTTGCGCTAAAGACGGTAAAAATCCCAAACCAATAATCATAGTGCTAAACATCAATACTATCGGGTTTTTCTTCATAACTCAATTTCTGATTCAAAACATCAAAATATAGCATATAACAACAGTAGATAATTCAGTCAAGAATTTTCTTCACTCCCTGTCCTCCGTGCCTGGAGTGGTTAGTTCAAAAAAGAGTGTTAAGGCTAAACCAGGGACAAAGAGAGAGTTTAAAAGTATCAATCATCGTCAAATTTCTTTTTGTGCTATTCTCAACTTAGCAGAACGAGAACGGGGGTTTTCTTTTATTTCCGCTTCCGTAGCCATAATTGGTTTTTTTGTTAAAATTCGCAAGAAGGGTAAGTTTCTTAAACCGTGTTTAACTATTCTATCTTCTAAGCTGTGAAAACTGATAATTGCTATTTTTCCGCCGGGAATAAGGGCTGTTGGTGCTTTTTCTATTAAGGTTTCTAAGACTGTTAATTCATCATTGACTGCTATTCGCAGGGCTTGGAAAACACGGGTTGCAGGGTGTATTCTTCCGTAGCGATATTTAGGAGGGACAGAGTAGGCGATCGCATTTGCTAATTCTGTAGTAGTATTAAATGGGCGATTTTCTACTATTCTTCTAGCTATTTTTCTGGAAAGTCTCTCTTCACCATATTTAAAGAAAATATCCGCCAATTCTTTTTCGTCCCATTCATTGATAATATCTCCAGCGGTGAGGGACTGTTGTTGGTTCATACGCATATCTAAATTAGCAGTATTTCTAAAACTAAAACCTCGTTCTGGATGATCTAAATGATATGAACTTACTCCCAAATCTGCTAAAATTCCATGATATGTACTTTCTAGAAATTGGTAATTTGCAAAGTTGCTATGAATAAAATTCACTCTATTTCCAAATTCCGCTAAATTCTCTTTGGCTGCATTTAAAGCATCTAAATCTTGGTCAACAGCGGTAATTTTCACATCTTCAGCAGTTGCTAAGATTAAGCGACTGTGACCTCCACCACCAACGGTTAAATCTAAATAATGTCCACCAGGTTGGATATTTAAACCTGTGATTACTTCTTGACTGAGAACGGGAATATGGGAAAATGTAATTTCTTCTAAATCTAGTGAGTTTTGTAAATCTGATTTGCTCATTAATTTATTTTATTAATTTATGAAAATGTAACTACTTTTTGCTTTTTAATGACAGAATTAAAATCAATTCCTTTCCAATCTTTAAATAGTTCCGCAATTTGTTCTAATGTGGTAAAATTGTCTGTAAAATATTCAAATTGGCAAGGATCAAGATTGAGAAAAAAACTCAAAAAGCTACAATGATCTTTTACACCAAAACCAAGGGGACAATCAACACGCCAATTATCTATACTTGTGCCATATTCATGAATAACTTCGCATATTTTTTCAATCCTACCAGAATATTTTTGACATAATTCTAATAATTCAAGAGGATTTTTACCGATATCACAAAATAACTCTATTGCTTGATAGGTTAAATTGGTAGGACGATATTTAAAATCAATTAATAATTGACAAATATCTAAGGCTTCTAAAAATTTTTGTTCAGATGTTTTGTTCATTTTTGCTTATCTGCTTTAGTTATCATTTAGTTATCATTATAGACCAAGGGTATTTATTTTGAGCTATTTTATGAGCATCTAATTGATTCATACCTTGATTAATTACCAAATCTGATTCAAGAATTTCATGCTTTAGTAAAACCTCATCACTATCAATTTCTTCTCCTAGTGTCATTCTTTCCCAACTTTCAGCCATACGCAAATCAGGGATAAATTGATATTGTAACACTCCCCTACCAAAAGCATACTGTTTAGCTCGTTCAATATCCTCACAATTTAATTGATACCGATTGGCTATTTTGAGAATATCGTCTTTTGATTCTATAATTTTATCATAAGCTTTCATAGCTTCTTTGAGATATTTTTTCTCATATTGATTAAGATAAGACCATCTATCATTAAGAGAGATTTCACCATTTGCTTGATTGGGGTTAGATGCTGGAATATTAGACAATTTCTTAATCTTTATAGCTGAAAATGAACACCTTTTTTATTTCATTCTAACGGAAAACCGCCATATTTGTCAATGATTTGATCAATATTTTCCATAATCTTAATAGTCTCCGATATGATGGAAATAATATTTTGATAATGACTAATATCATCAAAATTTAATTGTCTTCCTTTTCTGTCTTTCAACCATTTTTGACAAACTTGATAACCACCAATATAAAAATTCCAGATTTGTTGCGGAACTTGATCAAAATACTGTTCAGCATTTATCCAGATTTGTTGATGATTTTCATGATATTTGACTTGTTCGACCATATCAGAACCAGGAATAGGATAGGTAGAAATTTCTGTTCCGGTTTCCTTCATTAAATGGTATTTGACTAGTTTATCACCTTTGATCACTAATTCCCAAAAAAGTGCAGCATTGGCGGTTAAAGGAACACGAGGAAAATCAATCTTTAAAAATTCGGCGTAACGTTGACGGTAAATAGGAGCATGAAAGATAGCGTAAATGTAATTAAAAATATCCTCTGGTCCAAAGGTTTTAGTTTTATCTCCTTTTCCATCAGAAATAAATTCTAAATCTAGTTTTTGAGAGAATTGTGTAATAAATTCTGGGGATAAATTCGGTTTACGTTCTCCAGGTGCATTAGTTGGTGTAGAATCAAATAAAGTTGGGGTATTGGTTGGGTAAAGATAGAGAGGTATGATAGGACCACCACCAAATTTACCGGCTGTATCTAAAGCATTAATATTTGCTATTGTATCAGTACAAAATATATGTCTAAAATCTTTAACTACTTGTCTGGAAATTAATAACCCAATATTACTGTGAACATTCATAAAATGTTGCATAATTTCCTGTCTAGGTCTATTGACAACACTAGAATGATGATAATACTCTCTAAAATCAAAAGGACGATAAAGACATTTAACAAAAAACTCTTTCCAATTTACACAAGATGATAAAATTCTTCTTTGCTGATATAATTGCCAATCACTTGTTTCTTGTAGTAAATATTCACTTTGTATTTGAGAATCACTAATATTTAAATCTCGGAAATTTTTGATTCGTTGGTGAAGATACGAAATTTCAAAATCAAATACAAAGTGATCTCGATGAGTTTTGACACCAGCAGAATTAACTGGCATAATATCAATAATTCTCCGTCCCTGTTCATATTCTGGTAATAAATCGGTATTCTGAGGACTAAATAAATAAAATTCAGTTTGAGGTTGCAAAACCTTCCACTCAGTTGAACTAATATCATTTTCAGCTAACCAATGATACTTACCTCCAACCAACTCCTTATTTTCATAAACCTCCCTCATACCCCATAAATCAGCATGATAAACTGTTGCTAATTTTTGCTGACTATGTTCATATTTAATAAAAATACTGATTGCTACCCCTTGCTGAATATCAAAAACATTTTTATCCTGTGAACCGTCAGGACAAACTTCTTTCTTCTTGCTATTACCATGTAGATCTAAAACATAAATCTCATCAAAAGTTTGCATCAAATTTTGACGCATTCCCCGAAAAGTGGGATTATCTAAATAACCATGATTCGTAATTAAAGCCACAATACCATAACCCGTTTCCGAAACTCGATGTTGAGCAAAACGGATAAACTTTACATAATCATCTAATAATCCTTTGGGGTTTCTTTCTCCTAAAGGTTTACCGTCTACTTGATAATAATCCCTAACTAACCCGACAATCCAAGGATCAGTATTTATAGATTCATAAGAATAAGGAGGATTTCCTAAAATGACCATCACAGGAACATCTTGTTTTACATCCTTTGCTGCTTCTGCTTCATTTCTAATTCTGTTCATAAAACCATCAGCAGGAGGAATTTGAAAAGCCTCTTGTAAGGTATTAGTTAAATAAATCCTTAACCGTTCCTCAGAACTAAAATCATAACCCAATTCTTGCAACTGTAAAACTAATTTTATATGTGCTACAGTATAGGGAGCCATTAATAACTCAAAACCAAATAATCGCGGTAATAAATGTTGACTAACATAACTTGACCACATCCCCCTTTGATTTTTAAACTTATCATAAATAAAATCAATGACATTGTGAATAAAAGTTCCCGTTCCCACCGCAGGATCTAAAATCAAAACCTGATGGGTTTCGATAGTTCCCTCACCCTTGGGATTAGGAACTTTAATCTTTTTAGAATCTGCTAAACCCTTACTAATATTAAACTTATGTTTGAGAATATAATCTACACTTTTGACAATATAATTAACCACAGGTTCAGGAGTATAATAAACCCCTCTTGATTCTCGCATTTTCGGGTCATATTCCGCCAAAAACGTTTCATAAAAATGGACAACAGGGTCTTCTCTGCGAGTCCGTTTACCAAAATTTTTGAGAATTTCCGCCATTTCCGTTTGTTGGAGAATACGCGCTAAATTATCTACAGCCCAACTAATTCTATCATCTAAATCAGGTCCGGCTATTTGTCCAAAAATACTTCTTAAAAAAGGGTTAGTTTTCGGTAATTTAAACGCTGCTGTTTCCCGTGAAAAAGTCTGAACATTATCAGTATTACACCGCGCTGCAAATAAACCATAACAAATGGTTTGGGCGTACATATCCGCAAATTGTTCAACGGTTAAATCCTTAATTAATACTCGTTGAAATGATTCCAACTGTTCCCGTAAAGTTCCCCCTTTATCCACATCATGCAACGCTGTTTTAATAGCATCTCTCATCAATTGAGCTAAACTAGCCATACGTTTAGCTAAATCCTTGGGTGTCGTGATTTGGGGAACTTTAGCTAATAAAAATTGCTGCAAAAGTTGGTCAACTTCCTGTATTCCTTCCTGATCAACTTTGATTTTTTTGTTTTTATCAATAGTTCCCAAGGATGCAGATAGTTTTAACTCTCCTTCGACATACCAACGAAACTCTAAATAATCAGTTAAAATCAAATTACCCAAAGCCTGAAAATAACGCCCCATTTGAGCAGTTTTTTCCACTTTTTTCAGAGAAACACCAATATCTTTAGCCTCCATATGACCAACATCTAAAACACCATTTTTGATCACAAAATCCGGCGCACCACAAGCGATTCTTTTCGGTTCATTAATAGCTTGAATACCAGAATCTAAAGACTCCATTAACTTCTTCAAAGCTGGACGATAACTATGCTCAGTAGCATTTTGTCCTTGATAAACTTGATTCACTTCCTGAAAATAAACTTGCAAATACTTCATAACTGAATCATACCCCTTAAAAAACTCTGCTTCTCCAACTTCGCACCTCGCGCTTCTGGGTGAGCTAAAAAAAATTAGCCATAGATAGCCATAGATACTAATTAAGGTAATTATAAATTAAATCTATCTTGCTACGAGTCAAAAACCAGCAAAACTACCCAAATATTGATATAATTGTCAAGAACTCAATACCAATCATCATCTGATACATGAAAAAAGTCAAAACTCTTAATCCCCTATATATCAAGCTTCCCTATAATAATTGAAGTACAAGTTAATCTTAGCGGGTCAATTGACAACATCCACAACGGGAGAACAGCAAAATCTATGAGTAGAATAGAAACCCGCACCGAACCGATGGTGCTAAATATGGGTCCTCATCACCCATCAATGCACGGAGTTTTGCGCTTAATCATGACCTTAGATGGTGAAGATGTCGTTGACTGTGAACCAGTTATAGGCTATTTACACCGGGGGATGGAGAAAATTGCCGAAAACCGTTCTACAATCATGTATGTCCCCTACGTTAGCCGTTGGGACTACGCTGCGGGGATGTTTAATGAAGCGGTGACAGTCAACGCACCGGAAAAATTAGCGGGTATTACCGTACCCAAACGCGCCAGCTATATCCGTGTGATCATGCTGGAACTCAACCGCATTGCTAACCACCTCCTATGGTTTGGTCCATTCTTAGCTGACGTTGGCGCCCAAACACCCTTTTTCTACCAATTCCGGGAACGGGAAATGATTTATGATCTGTGGGAAGCCGCCACAGGCTACCGCATGGTTAATCATAACTATTTCCGTGTTGGTGGTGTGGCCGTTGACTTACCCTATGGTTGGGTAGATAAGTGTTTAGATTTTTGTGATTACTTTATCCCCAAAGTTGATGAGTATGAACGCTTAGTTACCAATAACCCCATTTTCCGCCGCCGTATTGAAGGTCTGGGAACTATTACCCGTGAAGAAGCTATTAATTGGGGGCTTTCTGGTCCGATGTTACGCGCTTCTGGGGTAAAATGGGATTTACGGAAGGTTGACCACTATGAATGTTACGATGATTTTGATTGGGATGTTCAGTGGGAAACTGTCGGCGATTGTCTTGCACGCTACATGGTACGGATGCGAGAAATGCGCGAATCTGTAAAAATCATTCGCCAAGCTATTGCAGGATTACCCGGAGGACCTTACGAAAACCTGGAAGCGAAACGGTTAATGGCTGGAAAAAAATCTGAATGGGATGGTTTTGATTACCAGTTCGTGGCTAAAAAAGTTGCTCCTACTTTTAAAGTTCCTAAAGGTGAAATTTACTCCCGTGTCGAAAGTGGTAAGGGAGAATTGGGAATTTACCTAGTTGGTGATAATAATGTTTTCCCCTGGCGCTGGAAAATTCGCGCCGCAGATTTCAACAACCTACAAATTCTTCCCCATTTACTCCGAGGAATGAAGGTAGCAGATATTGTTGTTATTCTCGGTAGTATTGACGTAATTATGGGTTCTGTTGATAGATAATCAATAGGAAACAACCAAATTTAGTAGAGACGTTTCCTGGAACGTCTCTACATTTCTAATGTTTAAGTTGAAACTGTTGACTATGATTTTGGAATAAGGGACGAACAACTACATACCCAGCCGCAAAACCAGTAATCATAATTAATACAATGGTGATTAATAAATTCCAGCCACTCAATTCCTTTGTATTAGACATGGTAGGACGAGAAAAGCGTACCTTTTTCTCTTCTATAAATACCTTTTGTGACCCTGTAGCGTTAATATCCGTACCAGATACGGCCGCCCCCTGGTGATGGTTTTGAGAATGTGTATTTTTTATGACTGCCTTTTTTTGGGGTTTAGTCTCTTGACGTGGGGGTGCTGCGGTAACTTTCGGCTTATTTGTATATGTTACCTCATGGTTATTATTGATTGTAGCTTGAAGTTGCGTTAAAGATTTGACTTCTTTATTCAGTTGAGGTGCTACGGGAGAACTAGGTGCTGAAGCATCAACTAACCTTTGTAGTTCTAAGCAAGACTCAATCACTTTGGTAATTTCTTGACGCAGTTGTTGATTTTCTTGGGCTAGTTTTTGATTGTGATTTGTGACTACATCCAATTTGGATTGTATTGCTTGTAACTCCGCTGTCAACTCCCGATAAACGTAGAGAGGGACAGAGGGGGGGTAGTTGGTAGGTGGTTGGCTATAGTTAGGGGCTGTAGATGTTTTCATGGATATTTTAGTATTAAAATCTGGTAATTAGACTCAAGACAACAAGGAGGAGAATATAGTTATTTGCGAGATTATGCCTAAGAATAATGTAAAATTGCACAGAAGGCAAAGTTTTGCAATTAAATTAATTGAAATTAATGAAAAAAATATTTCTCAAATGGCAACATCAAACTAGAAAACTGGGATTTTTAGCGGTTATCATGGCCATGAGTATGATAGCTATCATTATGCCGTCATTCTCCTTAAAAGCACAAATGCCTAATTCTACAGAATTAAGGGGAGTATGGTTAACAAATATTGATAGTGATGTTTTATTTGCAAGAGAACGATTAAAACAGAGTTTACGAACATTACAGCAATTCAACTTTAACACCGTTTATCCCGCCGTCTGGAATTGGGGATATACATTGTATCCTAGCAAAGTAGCAGCCAAAGTCATTGGTAAAGCAGTTGACCCTACCCCCGGACTGCAAAAGCGAGATATGCTCAAAGAAATCATCACCCAGGGACATAAACAAAATTTAACAGTAATTCCCTGGTTTGAATTTGGCTTTATGGCACCTGCTGATTCACTTTTAGCTAAAAATCGTCCTGGTTGGTTGACAAATCGCAAAGATGGCACAAGAATAGTCAAAGAAGGAATACATAACCGAGTTTGGTTAAATCCCTTTCGTCCCGAAGTGCAAAAATTTATTCAAGATTTAATAGTAGAAATAGTTAAAAATTATGATCTTGATGGAATTCAATTTGATGATCATTTCGGTTTACCATCAGAACTAGGATATGATGCCTACACTACAGCATTATACCAGCAAGAACATCAGGGTAAACTTCCCCCCACAGACTTCAAAAATCCAGAATGGGTAAATTGGAGAGCGAACAAAATCACCGCATTTATGAAGCAGGTATTTACAGCAATTAAAGCCAATAAAAAAGATTGTATCGTTTCCGTGGCACCAAATCCCCAGCGTTTTTCCTATGAATATTTCCTAGCAGATTGGCAAAAATGGGAAAGAATGGGAATAATTGAAGACTTGGTTTTACAGATTTATCGTGATGATTTAAACATCTTTATCAGCGAATTAGAATATCCAGAAGTAAAACTAGCCCAAAGTCATATTCCCGTAAGTATTGGGATTTTAAGTGGGTTAAAAAATCGTTCAGTTTCCATAGAACAAATAAAAACCCAAGTTGAGAAAGTGCGCGAGAGGAAATTTGCTGGTGTTTCCTTTTTCTTCTATGAAACCCTATGGAATATCAGCCAAGAAAAACCCCAACAACGTCAACAAACATGGCGAAAAATATTCCCCACACCAGCAAATTATCCCAACTTACTAGCAAATTGGCAACCGTAGGAACTTGGTAAAGAAAATATCTCGTTAAATATCTCGTTCCCAGTCGGAGACTGGGAATGCTATTAAGAGGCTCTGCTTTATTCCTACGTACCAATACCCAAACGTCCAGCCAAAGCGGGGGTCAAGGGTAAAAGAGTAGCAATCATTAGAAACAGAGCCAAAAGACATAAAGCTGCTCTAGCATCATCTGGTTCAGTAATTTCATTGAGACTAGGACGTTCTAAATCGCGTTGTAAAAACAAAATCAGAATTGCCCAATACATAGCCAAGGGATTACCCAGGGATACGATAGCGAGTAAAACTATGGTCGCAAAAGTGGTTCTCCCTGCAGTTTTGCGCCCATAAATGGCTTGTACAATCCTCCCCCCGTCCAATTGTCCAGCGGGCATTAAATTTAACGCAGTAATGACTAATCCTAGCCAACCAATAATTACCAAAGGATGAATATTGACTACAGGGGAATGTAAAGCCGAACCGAGGACAACCCGCGCTAAACTACCGACTAAAATAGAACCTTGAAAAAACTGATTTGGTAATTGGAATAAACTGCCGGGGTGGGAAAGTAGCAACCCTACCACCAATAATAACAGGGAAGTAATGCCACCGAAAGCAGGTCCTGCCAAAGCAATATCAAATAAGGCATTCCGGTTAGGGACAAGGGACTCAAACCTAGTAATTGCCCCAAAAGAGCCAACCTGCACCGCTGGTAAAAAGAACGGCCAACTTAACCGTACTTGGTGACGACGTGCTAACAACCAATGTCCGACTTCATGAGATATGAGAATGACAAATAAGCCCAAAGCAATAGGTAAAGCTTCTGCAAAACGTTCGGGGTTACTGAGTAAATCAAAATTCTGTAATATACCTCCCACTTCTAGACTTGTAGCCATAGTTGCTATCAACAAAATCACCGCAAAGGCTTTTTGTCCTAATTGAGTCCGTTGGGGGTCAGTGCGGCTAGGGAGAACAATAATTACTGGTTTACCGTCAGTATTTTCTACCAAAAACAGTCGATATTTATCATTTAACCGTTCTTGCAAACTCTTCGTTAAGCGGTTGTGAACAGCCTCTGGTTCGCCGCGCAAATTACCTTTAAAAACTACTCCTTCTTGGTAGGGAATAGTTTCCGTAGCGAAAAATGTATCAATGCCGAAAATACCGCGAATTAAGCTTAAATCAGCTTCAGGTATGGGAGTCGGTTCTGACTGTAATTCTACCACGGCTGGGATATTTTTATCGGCTGCTGATGAACTTTGAGCAGCGAGGCGCTCTGTGGCTCGTTGCTTGAGAATAGCATCTTGACCTGCTTGGCGTAACTTTCTGCCCAGGAAAATATACAATCCAGCGGAAACTATCACTGAGAACAAGATCCCGACAATGTTAACATAAATACCCAGAGCAAATAATCCAAAGAACAAAAGCCAGGGAGTCATTAAAACGACAGATTGTAACCAGGCCAAGATTCCCAGTTTACCAAAGGGTCTGGCACGATAAAAGCCCCAGCCTAAAATGCCGGACGCTATCAGCACAATGGCTGCAATTATAGGAGTTTCCGATGAAGTCAACATCTCTAAACCTTTGCTATTGAGACCGAAGCTAGTACCGCAGTGCGGAATTAAAAATTAAAAATTAAAACTTAAATAAAGCAGATTACACAAGCTTTTGTCAAATTTTTAATGTTTGGTTGACGACAGCCTTTGTGTACTAGAACAAGTCTGTTTTTTGTTTTTTATATATTTTACCATATTTTACCGTTTTTGAGGATAAAATCAATAAATAAGTTAAGTAAGTTTATTTTTGTTTATTTTTTTCTGATCAAACCGCGTTGTGGTGACACGACACACTAAAGAATTATATTATATAATTATTTGTCACACAAAATTATAATTTATGATTAATTTTTTGTTGGTAGCCAGGGCTTTAGCCCTTATTTTGTTGATGTAGCGTCTGGAGGAGAGGACTAAAGTTCTCACTACAATTTAGAGTCCAAAAACTTGACAAAATACAATCTTTATGTTATTACATTCGGCACAGGAGCAAAGTGTTAAAATTCTGATGCTGTCTGAGGGGCAATAATTTCTCCAGAACCCATTTTTAAGATTATATCCTGATCGGTAATCAGTTCTTTGAGTTCTTTAACTTGTAAATTCATTTTTTCACAAGCTTGGCGTAATTCTTGAGCAAATGTATTAATATTATCCCCATAACCACACTGATAAGCAGCGGTTTCTATGCCCTGGGTAGCATTTGCTCTGGCACAATTTACTAATTCTATATCATGTAATGGTTGTGAAGATACCATAATTGGATTTTTTGTTATTTATCTATTCTTATTTGTAGATTATATTAGTTATTAACTATTTATTTATCTCTCTCTGGTTTGAAGTTTTGAGTAATTACGTTTAAGTTACAAATTTTTATGTGGAAGCTGGTATTTTTTTAACTAACCACTCCAGGCACAGAGAACACAGAGGTGGAGGAAGAGGAGATTTTTATCTCTTAATTTATTTGTATTTGTAATTTATTTTATTGAGAATTTATCTTTAATAAAGTTACAAAAAGATACATTAACGATCGCTATTGATGCTCTATCTTAGGGTATATTATTAGATATAAATCGGTGATAATATTGGGACGGGGATATGGTGACACTAAATATTGATAATATTGATAAATTTCGGAACTTACAATTAACATTACGCGATCGCTGGAAAACTAGCGAGTTATTCGACAATAGCGAAGCGGATATTTTAATTATTCCTTCTTTGAGTATAGATCAACGGGAATTACTCAAGGTAGAAGGCTGTGAACACTATGAGGAAAGATTACTTTTCTCATTAATGCGGTTAAGAAATCCCCGGACTAGGTTAATTTATGTAACATCAATGCCACTGCATCCCAGCATTATTGATTATTATCTGCAATTACTTCCTGGTATTCCTTTTTCTCACGCTCGTCATCGTTTATTACTACTTTCGACTTATGATGCTTCTTTAAAACCCCTAAGTCAAAAAATATTAGAACGTCCCCGGTTATTGGAAAGAATTCATAAAGCTTTGCGGTTAGATAAAGCTTTTATGGTATGTTATAATTCCACATTTTGGGAATCAGAATTATCTCTAAAATTGGGTGTACCTTTATATGCTGCTGCACCGGATTTGCAAATTTGGGGAACTAAAAGCGGGAGTAGACAGATTTTTCAAGAAAGTGGTGTACCTCTTCCTGATGGTAGTGAATTAGTGAAAAATTGCGAAGATCTAGCTAATGCTGGGGCTGATTTGTGGGAACGTCAACCGACATTACAAAGAATGGTAATTAAGTTAAATGAAGGGTTTTCAGGAGAAGGAAATGCACTTTTAGATTTAAGACCAATAATGAATTTTGCACCGGGGAAAGCTGATCATCATCAAAGAGTAGCAGCAATTAGCGATCGCTTCCTAAATTTACGTTTTCAATCCTCACAAGAAACCTGGGCAAATTTTTCCCAACGTATTCCCGAATTAGGTGCAATAGTGGAAGCTTTTATAGAAGGAGAAGTCAAGGATTCTCCCAGTGTACAAGGTAGAATTACACCCACTGGAGAGGTAGAAATTCTCTCTACCCATGACCAAATATTAGGAGGACCAGACGGACAAATTTATATAGGTTGTCGCTTTCCTGCGGATGAAAATTATCGCTGTGAATTACAGGAATTAGGCTTAAAAGTTGGCAAAAAATTGGCGGAAAAAGGGGCTTTAGAAAGATTTGCAGTGGATTTTGTTACTGTTGACAAAGGTCATGGTGAATGGGATATTCAAGCCATTGAAATTAACCTGCGTAAAGGAGGAACAACTCACCCATTTATGACTTTAAAATTATTAACTAATGGTCGTTATGACTTATCCAATGGTTTATTTTATAGTCAACAGGGAAGACCTAAGTATTATATTGCTACAGACAACTTACAAAAAGACAGTTATCGAGGATTATTACCGAATGACTTAATGGATATTATCGCCCATTATAGACTACATTTTGATAGTGGCACAGAGACGGGTACGGTATTTCACCTCATGGGTTGTCTTTCTCAATTTGGTAAATTAGGATTAACAAGTATTGGTGATTCTCCCCAAGAAGCGGAAGATATTTATAACAAAGTTATCAAAGTTCTTGATCAAGAAACTAGCGATGATAATAATCATGCTATATTCGCTGATGACAATTTTGCCATGAATGGGGATGGATATAATTACTAACTGAAATACTAACTCAAATCTAAAATTATGACTTGAGAAAATTTTCAAATAGAAGTATCTGATACCAATTTTATGTTAGACTGCACAGAATAATCATTATCCGTATTTATCTGCGTTTATCTCCGGTCAATTATTCTATAAATATATTCTATGCAGTTTAATTTTAATTTGCTATCAAGTGAATATCGTGTGTTCAGTTACAGTTATTATCGGGCAAATTGAGCAACAATAGAGATTAATAAAAGAAAGTCAGAATTAATCAGATCAAGACTTTCAATATTACTACCTATTACCTATTACCTATTTCCTATTCCCTATTTCCTGTTACCTGTTACCTGTTACCTGTTACCTGTTACCTATTCCCTATTTCCTGTTACCTGTTACCTGTTACCTGTTACCTGTTACCTATTCCCTATTCCCTATTCCCTATTTCCTGCTATATGAATTATTTCGTAATAAGTAATAGCCCTTTATACAAATAAAATATTATGCTTTATGCTGCTGTTGTATGAAACCTCGAATTATTGTTTGTGGCTTAGGACGTACTGGATATAAGATTTTGCGATTACTCAGACAACAGGGCGCTATAGTTGTCGGTATTCACCACCAACCCGTTTCTGGGGAAACCGCTGCTAATGTAATTGTTGGTGAGTTACAAGCAGCTTCTACCCTGCAAGCAGCGGGAATTAAAGAAGCACATACTCTAGTAATTGCGACTACCGAGGATGCGCTAAATTTGTCAATTATGATGCAAGCACGAGTTCTAAACCCGCAAATTCGGATTATTAATCGTTTTTATAATACAAATTTAGGTGAGCGTTTGGATCAAACCTTGTCAAACCATTTAAGTATGAGTGTTGTTGGTTTAGCAGCACCAGTATTTACTTTTGCAGCTTTGGGAAATAAAGCTATTGGACAAATTAAATTACTCCAGCAAACTTGGCCAATTCAGGAGGAATATATTCACGAAAATCATCCTTGGAAAAGTAAAAAACTCAGTGATTTATGGGAAGATCCTACGCGGATGCTAATTTATTATGTACCTGTGCAGGGAAAAATGAATTTAGTTTCTGCGGTTTTATCAGAACAACAATTAAGAGTAGGCGATCGCTTAATTATCGGCACACAACCGCGCATTCGTCAACCGCGTAAATCACTAATCAGAAAACTGGTCAAAATATTTGCCAATATCAGGGAATTTCAGAAGCACGCCCAATCTGTTACTGGTATGGCCATTGCACTACTAGTAATTATTCTACTATCTACATTTACTTATATTTCCACTAAACATAGTATCTCCTTTATAGATGCCCTATATTTTGCTGTGGGCATGATTACGGGAGCCGGTGGCAATGATAAAGTAGTAGAAAATGCACCGGATAGTATTAAATTATTTACCGTTGTGATTATGCTCATTGGGGCAGCGGTGATTGGGATTTGGTATGCTATGCTAACAGATTTTATTCTGGGTAGTCGTTTAAAGCAATTTTTAGATGCGGCCAGAATTCCTGAACGTCATCATTATATTGTTTGTGGTTTAAGTGGTATTGGTATTAAAATTGTTCAACAACTGCATCTGAGTGGCCATGAAGTAGTAGTAATTGAAACAGACGCTAATAACAGATTTGTAACTACTGCAAGAGACATGAGTATTCCTGTCATCCTGGCTGATGCTAGTTTCCGTGCTACTTTACAAAGGAGTAACATAGATACTGCTACCTCAGTCTTAGCCGTTACTAGTGATGATGCCACGAATTTGGAAATTGCTCTCAAAGCTAAGGCTTTAGCGCCAAATATTCCTGTAATTGTCAACTATGCTGATCCTGATTTCGCGGGTATAGCGCAACAGGTATTTGACTTTGAAGCTGTACTCAGTCCCGCTGAATTAGCCGCTCCTGCTTTTGCTGCTGCGGCTATTGGTGGTAGGATTATTGGTAATGGCATGATCGCCGATAGTTTATGGGTAGCTTTTGCGACTGTGATTACACCTATACACCCTTTTTGTGATGAGTGGGTAAAGGATGTGGCTAAGTCTGCGGATTTTGTGCCTTTGTATGTGGAAATCAATCACGAAACTGTCCAAGGCTGGGATTTATTGGAAACTATTTTGGCCCCTGGTGATGTTCTGTATTTAACTATGCCCGCTACTAGGTTAAATCAATTATGGCGAGAAGAGGGACGGGGAATTGGGGTTTAGGATATTTTTTATGGCGAGATAGTTCTTCCTTATCAGGATTTAGTATAGCAAATTCCCAGCCGCAAGTCAATACTCTTAACTCATAAAATGCGAAAAATATTGAAAATTATTTGAACTTACAGTATATATGATTTGAGTAAAGTAGAGATAGGCGGGCAGGACTTGTACTGAGCAGTTCGACAAGCTCACTGTAACACTTGTCGTTCGCGTAGCGTGGCGTTAGCCATAGTATGCCCACCCCACAAGAGTTTTATTATTAATAGGGGTAAGAATTTGTAAAGATGGTATTTTTGGTGATTTTATAGCGAGATAGTTCTTCCTTATCAGGATTTACTATAGCAAATTCCCAGATGCAAGTCAATACTCTTAACTCATAAAATGCGAAAAAAATTGAAAATTATTTGAACTTACAGTATATATGATCTGGGTAAGGTAGAGATAGGCGGGCAGGATGCCCACCCCACAAGAGTTTTATTAATAGGGATAGGAGTTTGTGAAGATGGTATTTTCGGTGATTTTATGGCGAGATAGTTCTTCCTTATCAGGATTGACTATAGCAAATTCCCAGCCGCCAGTCAATACTCTTAACTGATAAAATGCGAAAAATATTGAAAATTATTTGAACTTACAGTATATATGATCTGGGTAAGGTAGAGATAGGCGGGCAGGATGCCCACCCCACAAGAGTTTTATTAATAGGGATAAGAATTTGTAAAGATGGTATTTTCGGTGATTTTATGGCGAGATAGTTCTTCATTATCAGGATTTAGTATAGCAAATTCCCAGCCGCCAGTCAATACTCTTAACTGATAAAATGCGAAAAAAATTGAAAATTATTTGAACTTACAGTATATATGATCTGGGTAAGGTACAGATAGGCGGGCAGGATGCCCACCCCACAAGAGTTTTATTATTAATAGGGGTAAGAATTTGTGAAGATGGTATTTTCGGTGATTTTATGGCGAGATAGTTCTTCCTTATCAGGATTGACTATAGCAAATTCCCAGCCGCAAGTCAATACCCTTAACTCATAAAATGCAAAAAATATTGAAAATTATTTGAAATTACAGTCAGCAAATACTCCCAAGAACGCCCAAAATTACTGACTAAATAAGCTGTTAAATATTTTACTTGAATTACTTAAAATTTAAACTTTTGTGGGCATCCTGCCCGCCCTGGCTCTGGCTGATTATCATTAACTCGTTCCCAGCCGGAGTTTGGGAATGTCCAGGGACTAAATAGTTTCTAGCAGGTTTTCAATACCGCCTTGAGTAAAAAAAATTTGGATTTGGGATTGACAAATCCAAATCAATTATGTGACAATTATTTTAGTAAAGATTATCATCATGAACAATTAAACAAGCAACTGGTGTCTTTGGAAGTAATACTTGTAAAGGCGGGTCTGCTTTGTCAATAGACTCTTTGGATTTGTAGTTTTAGAATCCTATAGGATTATTTATCCTATAGGATGTCTTGGGATAGTATTTGGCTAATTTCAACAGCGATTTGTAAATTTGAATGGAGTGAAATATGACTCTTCCTAACATTACCCTGGCAGTATCACCAAGTAGCGTCTTTGAAGATGGTACAACCAACCTAGTTTACACCTTCACTAGAACTGGAATTACCACCAATGCCTTAACCGTCAACTACAGTATCACTGGTACAGCAGATAGTAGCGATTATACAGGAGCAACACCGGGAACAGGTAAAACCATTACCTTTGCTGCGGGTGCAAACACAGCTACCTTAATCATAGATCCTAGAGCAGATGCCATCATTGAAAGTAATGAGACAGTAGCTGTCACCTTAGCTAATGGCACAGGTTATACCGTTGGTACAACAGGACCCGTCGTAGGAACTATTAACGACGACGATACTCCCAGCATTACCCTAACCGTAACTCCAGGCAGCGTATCTGAAGACGGTACAGGCAACCTGTTTTATACCTTCACCCGTACAGGAAGCACAACGAATCCCTTAACAGTCAACTATAGCATTGGCGGTACAGCCGATGGTAATGACTACACAGGAGCAACACCGGGAACAGGTAAAATCATCACCTTTGCTGCGGGTGCAAACACAGCTACCTTAATCATAGATCCTAGAGCAGATGCCATCATTGAAAGTAATGAGACAGTAGCTGTCACCTTAGCTAATGGCACAGGTTATACCGTTGGTACAACAGGACCCGTCGTAGGAACTATTAACGACGACGATACTCCCAGCATTACCCTAACCGTAACTCCAGGCAGCGTATCTGAAGACGGTACAGGCAACCTGTTTTATACCTTCACCCGTACAGGAAGCACAACGAATCCCTTAACAGTCAACTATAGCATTGGCGGTACAGCCGATGGTAATGACTACACAGGAGCAACACCGGGAACAGGTAAAATCATCACCTTTGCTGCGGGTGCAAACACAGCTACTTTAATCATAGACCCCAAAGCAGATACCATCGTTGAAAGTAACGAGACAGTAGTTGTCACCCTAGCTAATGGCACAGGTTACACCGTTCATACACCAGGAGCCGTCGTAGGAACTATTAATGATGACGATACTGCCAGCATTACCCTAACCGTAACTCCAAGCAGCGTAGATGAAGACGGTACAACCAACCTAGTCTATACCTTCACTCGCAGTTATCCTGGTGGTACAAGCCTGTCCTTAGGTAATCCCCTAACGGTCAACTATAGCATTGGCGGTACAGCCAATGGTGATGACTACACAGGAGCAACACCAGGAACAGGTAAAACCATCACCTTTGCTGCGGGTGCAAACACAGCTACTTTAACCATAGACCCCACATCAGATAACAACTACGAAGGTAATGAGACAGTTGTTGTCACCTTAGCTAATGGCACAGGTTACACCGTTCATACACCAGGAGCCGTCACAGGGACTATTAACGATGACAATGACCGTCCAATTTTATCATCCAGTCAGTTTAACTTCATTGGCGTTGAAGGCTTCAATAATCAGGCTGTAATAGTCATAGACCTTATCGATGCTAATGGACAACCCGTCACTAGTAAAGACGACATCACCTTCAATTACACCACCAGTCCGACAGGTGCAGTTTTCGCAATACCGGGCGTTGATTATACTAATAGTTCAGGAACGGTGACTATCCTCGCCGGCACTTCCTCCGGCATTATCCGTATTCCCATCACCAATGACAACATCAATGAACCCGATAAATCCTTCTTACTAAGATTGTCCAACCCAACTAATGCTACTATCAGTCCATCTTTAACCGGTCGTGGCATAGAAGTCGTTATTACTGATACATTGTCAAGTTCAGAGACCACCACTTTACCTAACCTCGTAGAGAACCTCACACTCATCGGCACTGGTAATATCAATGGTACAGGTAACGCAGGTAATAACGTCATCACTGGTAATAGTGGCAACAACATCCTTACTGGTGGAGCAGGAAACGATACTTATGTCTTTAGTGTTGCCAATGCTTTGGGAGCAGATACCATTGTGGAAGCAGCAAACGAGGGTATTGATACTATTGACTTTAGTGATCCTAGGACTAATATTGCTGTTCCGGTAAATATTAACTTGGGCATCACCACACAGCAATCGGTAACGGTCAATAATAGTAACCTCAAACTTACTCTTTCTGCCGGAAATGTCATTGAAAATGCGATTGGTGGAGCAGGAAATGACCTGCTCACTGGTAATGCCTTAGATAATTCATTACAGGGCGGTAGTGGTAATGACCGACTGAGCGGACAGAACGGAAATGATATCCTCATGGGAGGATCTGGTGCTGATATTCTGATGGGAGGAAATGGTAATGATACTTTGTGGGGAGGGAGTAATTCTGGATCAAATATAAATACTAATTTCGATATTCTCGAGGGAGGAAATGGTAATGATACATTTTGGTTCAAGAGAGATTACTCTTCCTCTTCTTCCCCCTCATTAGGTCTTTCTTCAATCGAGAATTTTGTCAAAGGAGAAGATAAAATAGCTTTAAGTAAAGCTAGTTTCAATGCTATTAGTGTTGATAGTGGGGATCTATCGGTGACTGATTTTGCCCAAGTTACTGATGATTCTTTAGCAACTTTTAGTAATGCCCGCATTGTTTATAGCACAAGCACTGGTTTTGTCTTCTATAACTCCAACGGAAGTGCTGCGGGTGGAGAATCTCGGTTTGCCAAAGTTGATCCTGGTATCACCCTTGACAGGAATGATTTTACTGTCATTGGTACCCAATCAAGTTCAGTGGACTACGTTTTAAGTGACCTGTACGAGAATTTTAATCTCACCGGCACTGGCAATATCAATGGTACAGGTAACATAGGTAATAACGTCATCACTGGTAATAGTGGCCATAACATTCTGGACGGAGGAAGTGGTAATGATACTCTCATAGGAGGAAGTGGTAATGATACTCTCAGAGGAGGACTCGGTAATGATCAGTATCAGTTCAATGGAGTCTTTAACAATTTAGGTGTTGATACCATCAATTTTCAAGCGGGACAAATTAGTCTAGGACAAAATAGAGACAACATTGCATTGAGTAAAGCTACTTTCAGTGCCATTACTAATGCAGTGGGACAGGCTCTGACTGATTTTGGAGTAGTTCCTAACGATAATTCAGTAGGTGCTAGTAATGCCCGCATTGTGTATAGCCAAGGCACTGGTAGTCTTTTCTATAACTCCAACGGATCTACTCCGGGTGGAGAATCTAAGTTTGCCGTTTTAAGTGATCCTACTATCACCCTTGTGAGTAGCGATTTTACTTTGATTGCCTAATACGCGCTCAACTGAGATCTTACATCCTTACTTCCTAGTAGTTTGGATTTGACCAAATCAAAATCAGGTTCCCTTAATTCCCTATTGCTGGAGAATTAGGGGAATATTTTTTTAAGTTTCCCCTTAATTACTCATTTTCTGGAAATTGCCAATACTTTCCATCTCCGCCGCGATAAAATTCTCAAACACAGTATCGCAGATTATCCATGATAGAACCCGACTGGAAAAATGAAAGTATGAATGTGTCTCACCCCTGAGACCCACGGAGTAAAAGTAGGGGTAAGAATTTGTGAAGATGGTATTTTTGGTGATTTTATGGCGAGATAGTTCTTCCTTATCAGGATTGAGTATAGCAAATTCCCAGCCGCAAGTCAATACCCTTAACTCATAAAATGCGAAAAAAATTGAAAATTATTTTTTGTCTTGTGGAATTTGGTTGCCTATTACCTAGTAGGATGATAGGAAAGTTCTGTACTATCTGTGCGGTACTATTGAATTCCCACATAGGAAAATAAAATAAAGTGTCAATTCAAGAACATAAAATTACAGTAGATTCTTTAGAATGGTTTTATCGGGAAGCTGAACCGATGGGTAGAACGGACTTAATTCCCGTGTTATTGTTACATGGGTTAGTTTCTCAAAGTTATAGTTGGAGGAATATTATTCCCAGTTTAGCAGCACAGGGAACTAGAGCGATCGCTCCTGATTGGATTGGTTGCGGATTTTCAGGTAAACCAGAGAAGGAGGATTTTGCTTATACTCCAGATGAATTCATCAAAGCACTAGAAGGATTTGTTGAAGCTTTAAAATTAGAAAGATTTTCCTTAGTTGTCCAAGGATTTTTAGGTTCAGTTGGGTTACAATACGCCTTACGTCATGCTGAGAAAATTGCTAATATAGTCATTTTAAATACACCGATTTCTACGTCCGTGAAAATCCCTTGGAAAATCAAACAAATGGGTTTACCTCTAGCTGGGGATATAATCACCCAAGACCCCTTATTAGTGGATAGAACCTTAGAAAGTGGTAGTTGTTACCGCATTGAAGATCAAGATTTAGATGTTTATAGAAAACCATTTTTGAAAAGTTCTGCGTCTGGGAGAAGTCTCCTAGGGACAATTCGCAATTTACAATTAGAAAAAGCGATGATAGAAATAGAAGATGGGTTGAAAGGATGGCAAAAACCGATTTTAGTACAATGGGGAATGATAGATCCTTGGTTATCTGTAGATATAGCGGAAAACTTGGTTAAATCTGTAGCCAATGGTGAAATTATCAAACTTAATAATGTGGGACATTACCCCCAAGAACATTATCATGAGGTGATTTTACAGGATTTATTGCCATTTGTCCGGTGTGGGGCGGGGAATTAAAAGATGTTTAAAAAGTCACCCATGATCTATGAATATGCCCTATTTCCCGTGGAGACCAAAGAATTTGTCGAAACTAGCGGAAAGTCCGCCATCATAGCAGTAAAAGTTGGTCATGGGTGTTACCTTAATGTTAGAGTTGCAAAGAGATTAATTGGCAACTTTTGGAGACACTAGGCAAACAGCGAGTATCAATGTTAAAGAAACTACAAAAAAGACAAATTTATCTGCTTGCTGGTGCTGGACTATGTGCCTTTTTAGCTGGGGCAATGGTGTCAGCCCCCCAAGCTGGCAAAACCCTAAGTCAATGGTTGAACTTGAGTCAGAGTAAGCCAGAAGGGTTATCTGAGGCTAATAAAGTCAAGTCGGTTGTATTTTCTCTGTTGTCTGAATCTGTACCAGAGAGATTAACAAAACTCCAGGAAATTGCTGAAACAGGTAGTTCACCAGATCGGGAACGGGCCCGTTATCTATTGGCCAGTGATTATGTAGAAACCTCCCAGGGAAAAAAGGCCCTGAGTTTATTGGCAGGATTGGAAAAAGACTATCCTGTTTTAGCTCCTTATATTTTACTTAAACAAGCCCAAGCTCATGATATTTTAGGTGAAGATAGGAAAGCCTCAGATTTGCGCCAAAAGGTAGTAAAGGAATATAGCAAGGAAGCGGCCGTAGTCAAAGCCATATATGCGATCGCCCAACCAAAATTATATAATCAAGCGATCGCACAATTTCCCTCCCATCCTCTCACCTGGGAAATTATCCGCAAAAGCTTAAAAGATAACTCAAATCAGCCGAACTTACAATTAATCTTAGCTAAATACGCCGCTGACGAGCCGGGAATTGTGGGTGTATTAGATCAATTAGTCAAACAAACCCAACTCAAATCCACAGACTGGGAACTAATTGGTTCAGTTTACTGGGATAATAATCAATTCACGAAAGCTAAAGATGCTTATATTCAAGCACCGAAAACGGCCACCAGCCTCTACCGCATCGCTAGGGGATTACAATTAAATAAACAGCAAGATCAAGCCATTAGCGTTTATAAACAACTGCTGCAAAAATTCCCCACCGCGACAGAAACAGGTATAGCTCTATTAAGATTATCAGACATTGCCAAAGGTAAAGAATCTATTACCTATCTTGACGAAATTATTACTAAATTTCCCGAAATAGCTCCGCAGGCATTAGTCAAAAAAGCCACATTATTGACAACCCTAAAAAATAATCAATCGGCTGATGGCATATATAAATTATTAATAGGTAAATATAGTACCAGTGATGAAGCAGCAGAATTTCGGTGGAAAACAGCCCAAACCAAGGCAAAAAACAATGACTATTTAGGGGCATGGGAATGGGCGCAACCAATTACCATTAATAACAAGAGTAGTATTTTAGCACCCAGAGCCGGATTTTGGGTAGGTAAATGGGCAACGATATTAGGTAAGCAAGAGGAAGCTGTCACAGCTTATAAGTCTGTGATTAGTGAGTTTCCTTACTCTTATTATGCCTGGCGTTCGGCGAGTATTTTGGGTTTAAATGTAGGTAATTTTGACAGCCTGCGCTTGATGAACCCGACAATTATACCATTTCAACGTCCTGTGCCACCAGCGGGTTCTGAAACCTTTAAGGAATTGTATTTATTAGGACAAGACCGTGATGCTTGGTTGCAATGGGAAACGGAATTTCAGAGTAAAAATCAGCCTAGTGTCGCTGAAGAATTTACAGAAGGGTTGATGAAATTAACAAAGGGTGAGTACCTGATTGGGATTGACAAAATTGCCAAATTAGAAGATCGAGAAAAACCCGCCGAAAAAGCCGAATATCAAGCTTTAAGTCAAAAAAGCATCTACTGGCAAGCCCGTTATCCCTTTCCCTATTTTCAGGAAATTGAAAAATGGTCAATTTCCCGTCAACTTAATCCACTGTTAGTAACAGCTTTGATGCGCCAAGAGTCTCGGTTTCAGGCAAAAATTAAATCTCCCGTGGGTGCAACAGGTTTAATGCAAGTTATGCCCAGTACAGCAGCGTGGATAGCCCCACAAATGAATGCAGATATCAAAAAAATCAATTTGGAAAATGCCAATGATAATATTATGTTGGGGACTTGGTACTTAGATTATACTCATCGACAGTATAGCAATAATTCCATGTTAGCGATCGCTAGTTATAATGCAGGTCCGGGTAATGTAGCTAAATGGTTGCAAACCATACCCAAAAAAGATCCTGATGAATTTGTAGAAGAAATTCCCTTTGATGAAACCAAAAATTATGTCCGTCAAGTATTCGGTAATTACTGGAATTACCTGCGACTGTATAACCCGGAAGTATCCAACCTAGTCAGTAAATACTCCCAAGAACATCCAAAATTACCCACGAAATAAATTATGTAATTTGGGTGGAGGAACAAAATCCAATATCTTAGGGAGTAGGTGAAATTGCAATTAGGTGACAGAGAACAGGTGACAGGGAACAGGTGACAGGTTACAGTTTAATAATGTTTCGATCCCTAATAGGGATTAAGTTAAATTGCAATCATTGGATAGACTTTCCAGTAATATTTCCAATGTTTCGATCCCTAATAAGGAGTAAGTTAAATTGCAACATTGAATGATTTTTTGGCGTTGCAATAGTTCCAATGTTTCAATCCCTAATAAGGATTAAGTTAAATTGCAATCTTACGATTATAGATTCACTATATCACAAGTGAAATTGCAATTGTGTAGGGGTTAACGGCCGTTAACCCCTACGTTCGTTGTTTCAATCCCTAATAAGGATTAAGTTAAATTGCAATGTTTGTATAAGCAAGTCTTATACCCCAAATGTTGTTTCAATCCCTAATAGGGATTAAGTTAAATTGCAATTAATGCAGACATGATTAAAAACAAAATAAAAGATTGATAGTTTCAATCCCTAATAGGGATTAAGTTAAATTGCAATAATATCTATGGTCCTCCTGTTTTCAAAGACAAGCTAGATGGGTTTCAATCCCTAATAGGGATTAAGTTAAATTGCAATTTGACTCTGAAAACTGGGAAGTTCAGTTAAGAGGTTTCAATCCCTAATAGGGATTAAGTTAAATTGCAATCAGAAACCAGAATTGACGCTCTGTGAATTTAGTTGTTTCAATCCCTAATAGGGATTAAGTTAAATTGCAATGTAAAATATTTGGTGATGTTTGCTATTTGAATTTATGAGTTTCAATCCCTAATAGGGATTAAGTTAAATTGCAATCCAGGAATAGCGTTTGTACTTCCTGTAAGCGTAAAAGTTTCAATCCCTAATAGGGATTAAGTTAAATTGCAATCCCTTTCAATACTGTCACGGAATTAGTTGTTTTTGGAATGTTTCAATCCCTAATAGGGATTAAGTTAAATTGCAATTCAATGATGAAGCCCGACCAAATGCAATTTAAACGTTTCAATCCCTAATAGGGATTAAGTTAAATTGCAATAGACTCCAAAGATTTCTTTACCGCCTTCTAAGCGGTTTCAATCCCTAATAGGGATTAAGTTAAATTGCAATACCTGCTATGAAGCAAGATTCGTTAATAGATTTTTTGTTTCAATCCCTAATAGGGATTAAGTTAAATTGCAATTTGCTAGTCCCACACTGGCATCCCGTGATGATCAGTTTCAATCCCTAATAGGGATTAAGTTAAATTGCAATATCCAGTTTGTTTTTACTAGCCATTGTTTCTCTCGTTTCAATCCCTAATAGGGATTAAGTTAAATTGCAATATTGCTGTTCATTTTTCATAGATTGTAAAGCATGGTTGTTTCAATCCCTAATAGGGATTAAGTTAAATTGCAATTGGTGAGTCAGGCTGTTAATGGAGATGTGGAAATTGTTTCAATCCCTAATAGGGATTAAGTTAAATTGCAATTTTAGGCGATAGCACGCCTGATAACGTCAAGGGTTTCAATCCCTAATAGGGATTAAGTTAAATTGCAATCAGGGTTGCGATCGCAATCTAAAAATATTTTAAAAGTTTCAATCCCTAATAGGGATTAAGTTAAATTGCAATCTTTTGAGAGTTATGATTTAGATGATTTTGTCTACGTTTCAATCCCTAATAGGGATTAAGTTAAATTGCAATAACTTTAATACTTTGGAGGCGATCGCATCTTCAGGTTTCAATCCCTAATAGGGATTAAGTTAAATTGCAATCAGTTACGAACTGTAGTTATTCAAGTAGCTCAACGTTTCAATCCCTAATAGGGATTAAGTTAAATTGCAATCAGAATAGTTTGACAGTTTCCACAGGTTTAAATATGGTTTCAATCCCTAATAGGGATTAAGTTAAATTGCAATAATATACGTATACTTAGAAAAATTTGGTATAGTGATGTTTCAATCCCTAATAGGGATTAAGTTAAATTGCAATTTAATTTTTTCGGCTTTCGCGCGATCGCACAACGAGTTTCAATCCCTAATAGGGATTAAGTTAAATTGCAATCAGCGCTGGTAATCGCCTTAGAGCCTCTACTAATTGTTTCAATCCCTAATAGGGATTAAGTTAAATTGCAATAAAGGTAGCCATAAAGATATCAAATTTCACTTCTGGTTTCAATCCCTAATAGGGATTAAGTTAAATTGCAATTCTTTATAAATCAAATCTTTAATAAATTTTGATACAATAGGTTTCAATCCCTAATAGGGATTAAGTTAAATTGCAATATTTTTCATTTGTGATTCATTTACAAACAAAAATTGTTTCAATCCCTAATAGGGATTAAGTTAAATTGCAATATGTATTTTTGATATTCTAAATAATTCTTTGTTTTGTTTCAATCCCTAATAGGGATTAAGTTAAATTGCAATTATGCGTGATGTATAAATGATATATGCGTTATATAGTTTCAATCCCTAATAGGGATTAAGTTAAATTGCAATTTGTACCCTTATAAGAAATATTAATACCCCAAAATGTTGTTTCAATCCCTAATAGGGATTAAGTTAAATTGCAATTTTGTGTACATAGATTCAATGTATACTTTTTTAGATGTTTCAATCCCTAATAGGGATTAAGTTAAATTGCAATCCCCGGTAATCGTGGGAAGTCACAATTTCACCCCACAGGAGTTTCAATCCCTAATAGGGATTAAGTTAAATTGCAATCAGTGGTGAGTTATCAGCCCCTAGCTTGACGTTTCAATCCCTAATAGGGATTAAGTTAAATTGCAATAATCCTATTCCTCTTCCTTTCAATTTTGAGATTCAGTTTCAATCCCTAATAGGGATTAAGTTAAATTGCAATGCTATTTTGCTATGAGCTTATTACTACCTCAAAGTGTAGTTTCAATCCCTAATAGGGATTAAGTTAAATTGCAATTATTTCCACTTTTTGCATTACATCTTCCGCAGTCTTGTTTCAATCCCTAATAGGGATTAAGTTAAATTGCAATAATATCCTAGTAGCATAGATAATGTTTCAAAAATATTGTTTCAATCCCTAATAGGGATTAAGTTAAATTGCAATTTTCTGCTATAGTAAAAACATAAGCAGAAAACCAACTGCTAGGTTTCAATCCCTAATAGGGATTAAGTTAAATTGCAATTATTTTCTAATAATTAATGGCTAAAATTATGGGGTTTCAATCCCTAATAGGGATTAAGTTAAATTGCAATTAAAATCTCATAGGTGTGAGGTTATCCAGTTATTTGGTTTCAATCCCTAATAGGGATTAAGTTAAATTGCAATTGTCGTTATTACCAGGGTTGATCGATATAGGTGATAGTTTTGTTTCAATCCCTAATAGGGATTAAGTTAAATTGCAATTTATCTAGAAATCAAATGAAACAACTACCACCTGCTAGTTTCAATCCCTAATAGGGATTAAGTTAAATTGCAATGAAGCCGTCACCACAACCCAAGACGACATAGAAGTTTCAATCCCTAATAGGGATTAAGTTAAATTGCAATACATTTAATCAAGGGTTTTGTGGTTTTTAATTTCGTTTCAATCCCTAATAGGGATTAAGTTAAATTGCAATTATGAGATTGTAAATAATTCAAAAAATGTCGAATTAGGTTTCAATCCCTAATAGGGATTAAGTTAAATTGCAATTTAAATCTATTAGCGGCGCGAAAAATGGGAAAATAAGCGTTTCAATCCCTAATAGGGATTAAGTTAAATTGCAATAAAAATGCTATCGTCTTCTGAATTTTTTCTTTTTTGTTTCAATCCCTAATAGGGATTAAGTTAAATTGCAATAGAGATTGGAATATTTGCTAAGAAGAAAAAAGAAGGTTTCAATCCCTAATAGGGATTAAGTTAAATTGCAATACTAAACGTACCACCATCTAAAATATGTTTAAGGTTTCAATCCCTAATAGGGATTAAGTTAAATTGCAATCAAATACAGTAGATATTTAAGCGCATCTGTCAAAGTTTCAATCCCTAATAGGGATTAAGTTAAATTGCAATTTGTTCAGCAGATAGTTGCATATCTTTGTTAGTTGTTTCAATCCCTAATAGGGATTAAGTTAAATTGCAATAGGCACAACTTCTCATTATTTAATTGCAACTCACTATTGTTTCAATCCCTAATAGGGATTAAGTTAAATTGCAATTACGCCTACAAACACTAATCGGAGAGGGTCTAATGTTTCAATCCCTAATAGGGATTAAGTTAAATTGCAATTTAGTCGTGAATCCCTAATTGCTGAATTAGAAATGTTTCAATCCCTAATAGGGATTAAGTTAAATTGCAATTACAGGTGCTACAGTTGTGTTTGATTATGAACTTGCGTTTCAATCCCTAATAGGGATTAAGTTAAATTGCAATTAGTTTCTACTCCAAATAACTCACTCCACTTCAAGTTTCAATCCCTAATAGGGATTAAGTTAAATTGCAATAATTATTAAATTGCTTTTGCAGATTATCCAGTGCGGTTTCAATCCCTAATAGGGATTAAGTTAAATTGCAATCTGCTTTACCATGCAACCACATCCCAATCAAGTTTCAATCCCTAATAGGGATTAAGTTAAATTGCAATTTTGCCTTAAATATCAAGGCGTTGGTCAGTATCGTTTCAATCCCTAATAGGGATTAAGTTAAATTGCAATAATAGCTATATACAAGTTTACTTGTAATTGATTTAGTTTCAATCCCTAATAGGGATTAAGTTAAATTGCAATAATTTCGATTAGAGCTTGAGTCTCTACTTGAAATGTTTCAATCCCTAATAGGGATTAAGTTAAATTGCAATCATCATGTTTACATCATATCAAGTTATCTACTACCTGTCGTTTCAATCCCTAATAGGGATTAAGTTAAATTGCAATAAGTTTACTTGTTTTGTGCTATGCTAGAAAAAACCGTTTCAATCCCTAATAGGGATTAAGTTAAATTGCAATAAGAATCAATCGAGCTTTTTTCTTGATTCTAAGTTTCAATCCCTAATAGGGATTAAGTTAAATTGCAATCATAAAAGCTGCTCGCACGGTGGATCGCATATAGTTTCAATCCCTAATAGGGATTAAGTTAAATTGCAATCTCCCACTCTTTTTGTTTTCTCCCACTCTTTTATAATGTTTCAATCCCTAATAGGGATTAAGTTAAATTGCAATTTTGGAAGTAAGCATATTTCAACTTGCAGAACCAGAGGGTTTCAATCCCTAATAGGGATTAAGTTAAATTGCAATAAAAAACTTAAATCTGATGTATTTGTCATTTGGTGGGTTTCAATCCCTAATAGGGATTAAGTTAAATTGCAATCTGGCCTTTGGCTGGGTTGGGGCTATCTGTTAGCCCGTTTCAATCCCTAATAGGGATTAAGTTAAATTGCAATATTAATTAAATCAATATGTAGTCGCGCTTCTAGTATGGTTTCAATCCCTAATAGGGATTAAGTTAAATTGCAATACCCAAAACTGCTGAAGATGTTTTAGGCATGGCATTGGGTTTCAATCCCTAATAGGGATTAAGTTAAATTGCAATCGGTCTTTGACTTAAACCTTTCCTTGTCTGATGAGCGTTTCAATCCCTAATAGGGATTAAGTTAAATTGCAATTTGACATTTTTGTTCTATCCATACATAATGTAAATATGGAAGTTTCAATCCCTAATAGGGATTAAGTTAAATTGCAATACCACCCTAACTCCTTACTTAAAGCTATTCATAGGGGTGTTTCAATCCCTAATAGGGATTAAGTTAAATTGCAATAAAATTCTCTTAATGTTAGTCCCCTACTTTCTCGTTTCAATCCCTAATAGGGATTAAGTTAAATTGCAATATAATTCTTAAAAGCTTACGCTTGAGTTCAGCAGGGTTTCAATCCCTAATAGGGATTAAGTTAAATTGCAATATTAAACACTACGAAAACCAGGATTAAAGCATCATGTTTCAATCCCTAATAGGGATTAAGTTAAATTGCAATGGTCTGGGATTCCTAAGCGAAGATGCCGAAAAAACCAGTTTCAATCCCTAATAGGGATTAAGTTAAATTGCAATGCCGGGATCAATTAACATTAATTAGGAGTTTTTGTGGTTTCAATCCCTAATAGGGATTAAGTTAAATTGCAATGGTATGCATTTATACTTAGGAGAACCTGTTATTAGGTTTCAATCCCTAATAGGGATTAAGTTAAATTGCAATTAAATCAGAATTAGATTCAATTTTTGAACGTTCTAAGTTTCAATCCCTAATAGGGATTAAGTTAAATTGCAATTCTTTAGTCAATGGTAATTTAGCATTGAATAAAGCAGGTTTCAATCCCTAATAGGGATTAAGTTAAATTGCAATAACTGATATTTTCCAGATTCTAATTTATCAGATGTAGTTTCAATCCCTAATAGGGATTAAGTTAAATTGCAATTTGACTCCTAAAATGCTACAAAATAACCTACTAAAGTTTCAATCCCTAATAGGGATTAAGTTAAATTGCAATATCTACAATCTTAGGAGAAAAAATCATGCTACTAGTTTCAATCCCTAATAGGGATTAAGTTAAATTGCAATATTATTGATGATCAATAACTCATTTTAAATGTAAAGTTTCAATCCCTAATAGGGATTAAGTTAAATTGCAATAGGAAAAAAGTCGATGATTATTATTGATGATCAATGTTTCAATCCCTAATAGGGATTAAGTTAAATTGCAATTTCTGACAAATATCTAATAGTTTCAGGTTGCAGTTTCAATCCCTAATAGGGATTAAGTTAAATTGCAATTCGGATAGTTGCATATCTTTATCATGCAACTGATTAGCTGTTTCAATCCCTAATAGGGATTAAGTTAAATTGCAATAGCGGAATGCTGAAAGCCTATATATATGTAGTTTTCAAGGTTCAGTTGCGCGGATGTTCTTATGATAATCTATTTCAAAAAAAGTGTCAAGGGGTAAAATAGCTGAAACTCTTGCTGTGCAAGGTGCGCGGATGGGTGAACTCCATGAACTCGATGAAAAGCTTGTGTAGAAATGATTGCAGGCATTTTTTTCTGATCTGAATTTTTTACACCCACCCATCCGCGCATTATTAAGCAAAGAAAATTGTCTGATCACGGGGTTCTTCACCACCAATTCTCTCTATTTTACCAAAACAGCAAGCACAAAGGAAGTAAAAGCGAATGCTGTCGGTTTCAGGTTTAATGAGTTTATTAAGACGCGATCGCAATTTAGCATATTGAGTATCAGTTAACTCACATTCAAAAATACTATACTGCACCCATTGTCCATAGGACTTGAGAATACTATGGATTTTAGTACGTCGTTTATCCTCAGAAATATCGTAAGAAATAACAACATTCATAAATTCTGTGTTAAGTTATACCTTGTTGATGTAGAGAAGTTTCATTTGAGTACCAAAGGGGTATATTTATCAGTTGTGTCCATTAAATACTTAGCCAGTAATCTTGCTTGCAATTCAAAAGCTTCTCGATAAGTACATTTACGTCCCATTACCGGGTGTTTAAACTCTGATATTTTTTTCTTTTCGTACAAAGTCAAAAAAGTTTTGCGTCCTTCTGGAGTGAGAGAAACAGCGCCACTTAATGGTTCAGTTACAAAATCTGCTGGGGTTAATAATTGCTTATTCAAAACAGATAAAACCACCGCATCTACCACCAAAGGACGAAATTCTTCCATTAAATCTAAAGCTAAAGAAGGGCGATTATAGCGATCAAAATGTAGGTATCCTAAATATGGATCAAAACCGACAATATTCACAGCACTTTGCACATCATGACGCAATAAAGAATAACCAAAACTTAACAATGAATTTACTGGATCTGTAGGTGGACGACGGACACGCTTAGTAAAAGAAAATTGAGAATTACGAATCAGACGATCAAAACAACCAAAATAAGCAGCACTACCAGAACCTTCTAAACCACGCAAAGAACTGATATTTTCAGTTGAACTAATTGCAGTAATGACCTGTTCAATGCGAGGAATACTTTTAGATAGATCAATATCACTAAATTCACGCTGATACCGCATTAAAGTTTGGCGATAATTTTTTAATTTCCCCCTCACAAAACCTTGAACAGCATGAATAGATTTAGGTGTTTCTCCTGCTGCTTGCCATTGTGCTTGGCGAATGAAAATATTGCCAGTCATTTCTGGCTGTAACCGTCCCAAATAATGACCAATATTACTGATAAAAGATAGAGGAATATGGCGTTCCATTAACTCAAAAATAACCGCTGGTGAAATAGTTGCTCGTCCTAAAATAACTACACCTTCCAGATGAATAAAAGGAATATCTTGAAGAATTTTCTTTTCAAATTTCACATGAATCCGTTCATCAACCTTACCAATAAAAGCATCATCTTGTGTGATGTAAAGAGTACCCATGATTAAATCCTCAAAATAGGTGACAGTTGACAGTTGACAGTTGACAGTAAAAGGAGTTTTAGAAAGGTTTTTGCATCAAGTATAAATTTCTCAATCTGCTTCTTGATAACGCCCCACTTTATCAGCAACTTGTGGCAAACATCGAGAATAAAGACTACAAGCATCACAGCGTTTTGTTTTGACAGCTTTTGGCATAGCACCTGTAAACAGTAAGGTTTGGATAGCTTCAATAGTCGCAATAGTAATACTTCGTAATTCTGGGGTAATTTCTACTAATTTGCGTTGATGAGTTTGAGCATAATAGATATAGCCAGTATTGATATTTTTGCCTGTCATTTCCTCCAAACACAAAGCCTGAGCGCAAACTTGCAATTCATCATTATCCCATTCTCCTTTACGTCCGCGTTTATATTCAATAGGGTAAAATTCGCCATTTTCAAATTCAATTAAATCAGATTTACCGATAAGTTGATATTGCTCTGATTTCAGATAAATAGCGCGTATCTGCCAAGTTTCCTCACGATTTTGTCCTCCAACTGTGTGAACTCGTTCATGTAAACTTGTACCTTCAATGGTATATTGATTATCAACAAATTCACCAGCACAATGAATCAACCAGCAACGGTGAGGACAATAGGAATATTGATTTAAAGAGGCAATATTAACGTAATCCTCATCAGAGGTGACAGGTGACTGGTAATAGGTGACAGGTGACAGGTTACAGGTTACAGTAGGAAGAGAGTTAGTTTGATTTTGTTTAGTCATAGTTAATTAAAAGTGGTAAAAGTTGATAGTGGGAAGAAAGTTAGTTATGGTGTATTTAAGATTTTCAAACGAAGAGAAGTGAGCATTTTACTAATTTCTATAATCAGGGATAATGTAGGATTTGCCTGTTCTGAAGTTAGATAAGTTAACCTAACTGCAAGCATTAAAAAAGTTTCTGTTCCCATTAATGAACCCTTAGCTATAGATAAAAAATGTCCAAAATCGTTTTTAGTTATTCCTCGTCCATGACCTTCGGCAATATTGGCTGGAACAGATGCAGCCGCACGGGTAATTTGTGAAGTAAGACGATAAATTTCTGTATTTGGAAATCCAGCAGCTAATTGATAGATATTCACTACCATATCCATTGATTTTTGCCACACAATTAAATCTCGATGTGATTCAATCTTCATAAATAACTCCTCTTATCTTTTCTCTTTTCTCTTTTTACTTCTTAACTGTCACCTGTCACCTCTCCCCGTGGCGTAGCACCTGTCACCTGTCACCTGTCACCTCTCCCCTGTCACCTCTCACCTTCTCCTCACCATGCCCATACCCATAGTTGTTTTTCTGCCAACACCTGCATATAAAGCAAAATCAGCTAAGGCGTTAATTTGTTTAATTGCTGTTGTTTCTACATTGCCAAGAATGCGATAACTAATTTCACCCAAACAACCAATAAATTTGTTGTCATAGTTGCTAATAACCTGAGTATTGATATTAAAAGCACTAGCATAAATTGATTCAAAAGAAATATTGGTTAATTCAATACCGCTATATTTATGCCACCGATTTAGTAGACTATTGAATACAGATTCCCGTGTTGGTAAAACATTATCAAATTCACCTTGACGAAAAGCTACAGGTGTAGAAAAGATGAAATTAAGATTGCGTTCTATTTCACTTGCTTGTTGATATAAATGGTAATAAGTACAAGCATTAGCCCAAGGTTGATTAGATTGGGGTGTACCCTGAATGCTAGTAATATATAGGTTGGCTGAACCTAAGTGCCAAGGTTTTTCCGGGTTGATATTTAACCATAAAGGGGTGAGTTGACTAAATAAATTGTCATTTAATAAAGAAATACGCCACCAACAAGAACTACCAGCAGGAATAGGGTTTTGATGGGCATATTGCAAAGTATAAGATTGGGTTTTATGTTTGTTTTGTACCTGCAATGGTGAGAGAGTAAAGGCTTTATCGGCGTTGGATTCGTGTAAGTAGTCTCCTAATTTTCTATCAACAGAACTGACTAGGTTAAGAAATAAGGCGTGGTAATGTCTCCCGGTGAGGAAATTGGGGTAAATTGGAGATTGGGGGATGATGTTGAGGATGAGACTATGGGGCATATTTTTGATGGTTGAAAATTTTAAGTTAAGGGCGGGCAAGATGCCCACCCCACAGGATTTGTAAGTGTGAAAATGATGAGAATTTAAGCCTTAAATCTATATTGCATTTGTTTGGGAATTTTTACATTTTTGACATCATCAAAATCGTAATATTCTCCTTGCATTTGCACATTTTGAATCAGACTTACTGGCGGCATATTTACCACATCATAGCTAATTACTCGATTAGTAAACATGACATCTAAAGGATTTAAAGGATGAGTACAAGTAAATAAATCAGTTTTAGTTTTTGGTGGTGGTAATTTCTCAACGGTAATTTCTGCTTTACTCATCCATTTACCTAAACGAATCCATTTAGGTAATTTGATGTCTTTTTGAGCAATTAGAAAGAACTCAAATTGACTTTCTGGGGCAATTTCCTTTGCTCTACCAAAACTGGGAATATTCTTTTGGGTTTTTTCCATTTCTACATGGTAGTTATTATTTGCATATTTCCATGTATTTAGAACAGATGAATGATGCAAAGAACGAGCCGGAGTTATATAAATTCCTTGCTCATTTAAAGGAGTTAAATGTGCTGCATATTTTGGTACTTGTTCGGGACAGAAATAGCGATAAGAATCTTCTTCTGCAACGGTTGTTGAGTAGATTTGACTATCAACTAAACCGAGTGCATAACAAAGTGCGTAGTTATGAACTATGGCTTCTGTTTCGTAAAGTCTGCCAATTTCACGGGTGGCAAAATAGAGGCTGTCATGTAGTTCTAATTTGCAGCGATAGATAATGGTCATAGTGGTGATGATGGGGTATAGATTCCCGACTTCTTTGAGAAGTCGAGAATCTGAATATTCAACTACTTAGTTTTAGCGGCTGTTTTCTTTTTGCTAATATGTTTGCTGGCATATTCTTTAGCTTCAGTATCAGCTTTTTGCAAAATTGATTTAATTCCTGCTTCGTTATTTGTGAGAGATTTAACTTCATTAATTAGCGGAATAAAAGCATCACCAATAAAGTCTGTATGCACAATAAATTCATCATTCATTAAACTCTCAATTGCACTTTTAGCAGATGTAATTACATCATCTTCATCTAAAGGATCTGGAGATTTGAGAGTATTATTTGCTTTCATTTGGTCATATATGGCTTGAGTCCAACGCAGGTTACTGGTAATTTCTCCATCAGCAAAAATCACACCGACTAATTCATTTCTAACACGACCTGTACGGGTTGTTTGTGCGCCATAGTGACGAGTTCGGAGGATGTTATTAAAAACATACAGGAAACTAGCTTCTGTGGGGTCTTTTAATGTGACAATGCTGGGGAAAAATACCTGTGGTCTAATGTGGTCTTGTTGATTAATTCTGCTAGTAACTTCACCAGCTTTAGAACCACTTTCTCCTTTAGAAGCCATTGTCCCATTTTCAAAAGGAGCATTGAGAGTAAAGGTTTCATGAGATTCATCAAAAGCAGTAATTGAAAATGCGGTATCTACCACAACTTTGGATTTTTCTGAACCAGAATCACCAATAGCAAAACCGTAAATTATACAATCAGGGTTATCCATTGCAAAAGATACGTTATATTCACATTCTTCTGCTGTCATAAATTTGTATTTCCGCAATAATTCCCGACCTACTAATCTTTCTGGTGTAGACTGTTTACGTTTGAACATGGAAAGACGGCTAATGGTGTTTTTGTCTTTAACTCCTGCTCTTACTCGTGCTTTATTTAGTTCGCTATCTGTTTGGAATAAAGGGTAAGATTCAGTAACACGAATAGTTAAAAAGTGGACATATTTTCCCATTGGTTTGTAGGGAATTTCTGTTTGAAATAATTTAGCGTCAACGGTTTTTAAGAGTGACATAATTTTCTCCTGGAAATAAATGTTTAATGGCGATGAGAGTCAATTAAATGTTAAATGAGAGCTTGAACGAGAATCCGCATTAAGGGGTCTACGTCATCAGGAACACGATAACTATCAAGTCCTTGAGTAAGATGTTTATTAATGCGATCTAGTTGTGCAAATTCCCATATTTTGCCAGTGGTAACTGAACCAATAAGGTGAGTTTGTTGTTGATTTTCTTGCCATTTATCTAGGGCAATTAATTCTGCAAAAAGCTGTGTCATACCATAATCTAAATCCTCTTTTTTAGCTTCGATTACTAAGAGGTTATTGCGATTTTTAATCAGATAATCAAAGTAACCTTGTAGTTGTTCGCTGACTTTAATTTGATATTCAATTCTCACCTGTGATTTAGTATAGTGAACTAAGTCTAAAATTATTGGAGAAATTAATACTTCTCTGCGACTTGTCTCATTGGCTAAATCAAAGTATGGAAGAATTTCATCAAGTCTTTCTTGCAATTCTTGTAATCGGTCTAGATTTTCTTGATATTGGGGTAAATTCAAACGTTTTCGAGTAAATGTATAGCCAAATTCTTGAGCAAAATCTTGAGGTGAAATGTGCATCTCAAAATATTTGCTAAAAGTATAAGATTGAGTATGATCAAGAATAGTCATAATCTAATTTTCCTCGGTTTGAATCTCTGTAATTTGATCGGGTTTATTTTGTCAACTTTATTGATGGTTATGGGTATAAGATTAAGCAATTAAAACTTCATCATCTGGAAGTTGTAACTGTTTAAGTTTCATGGCAATGGTTAAGATACCTGATAAACCTGTTAAAAATTGATATTCTCTTTCACCATCATTACAAACAATAGTTATAGGATAGGAAATTATTCCTTGTTTACGTAATTGAAAAATCACAGCAGCATTAGCTATGGGACAAATAATTACTCCTGGTAAGAGATATTTTGATAACATTTGTAATGCTGGTGTTGGTCTAATTGCATCTCCAATTTTACGAACAACTTGACAATTTGGAAAAGCTGTTAATTTATTGATTTCCGTACTAGCAAACTCTCGTTTACTATCAGGGTAACGCATTCTAAAACTGATGTTATAGATTTCCTTAGCACGACTTTGAATTTCTATAACTTCACCGTTTTGGAAAAATTCATAATACCTCAATAAGTGAAAAGGATCTAATTGTGTTTCCTCAGATTCATCTAAAATAAATCCACGGGTATCTCGAATGGGAAGAGTATCAAATAAGCTATAGCGAAAACTAAATAAAGGTGCATAGCTGGTACTAAATATCTCGGCAAATTCTTTTAACTCAGTCAGTATATCATCGTGCTTTTTAAATATTTCCTCATATTCTTCTATCGTTGTCCGTCCAGTTTCTAAATCATCCCATTCTTGAGGTGATTTGACTTTGATAAATCTTTTAACAAAAGCTTGACCACCTTTAATGTATTTCCACTCTTTTCTGATTTTTTCTAATGGTACTTTACTTATGTTTTCAGCACCTTGTAAAACTTTCATTCTGTAGCGGCATTCTTCCCAAGTTCGTTTACTTTCAAAAATTAGTCTTAATGTATCAAACAGTTTGGGAATTAATTCAGCACCAGGTATTTTATCAAGTAATTCTTCCAATTCTAATAAAGGACGTGCTATTTCTAGTGATGCTTCTGAATGCCAATAAGCTTTTAGGAAAGGTTTATCTAAACAAGGAAGTTTATCTAACATCTCTTTGATTGCTGCACGTCCACCAGTAGTATCAAGAGAAGTTATATTTTGTTCCCATGCTTCAGCAGGTAAATAAGCAATGGCTTCTGAATCTATATTAGTTTCAGATTTACCTAAAACACGGCCTACTCTACCTATTCTTTGCCAAAATGCCGAGCGATCGCGTGCCGAAAAAATCAACCAATCTAAATTTTGTCTTGTGGGTTCAGGAGTTCTTTCAAAGTTAAATCCTACATCTACAGTGCTAGTTGCTAAAATGATTTGACGTTGCATAGCACTATGTCTATCTTTTTTTGGTGCAGGTCCTGTGATACGTCCAATATGTTCACTAAGTCCTTGCTGTTTTAGTAAATCTGAGAGACGATTAATATTATCCAAAGAATCAAGAATTACTGCACCATTTTCATTTGGTTTATATTGAAAACGTTTAACAACTTCTGCTGCTATTTCTGTTATCCATTCTTCTTTAGTATCTGGTTTAGGTCGTAATTCTAAATTAACTGCTGTTTGTGATGGTAAAAGCTGACCATTATTTGCTTCTCCATCAATTCTTGCTATTCTCACACCTGCATTTTGTAAATTTTCTAATGCTAATTCACAAGCTGGTTCAGGTGTTGCTGTCAGTAATACTACCTTACGTCCATATTGGAAAAATTTAAAAACGTGAGAATAAGCAAGATAAAATAACATCCCTACTAACTGTTTAGCATCATAAAGATGAAATTCATCAAAGATAACTGTAGAGAATTTAGTGTAGAAACCACTAGCAATATTACCTTTATCTAACCTGTTGTATGCAAAGAAAGTTGCATAGTAAAAAATATCAGGGTTAGTTACTAGCAAAATCGGTGTATTAGCACCAATATCACTAAAAATAGTTGCCGGATTTCGCAAAACATTATATAGCTTTTCTCCTGGACGATTGCCAACTTTATCACTAGGCCAATTTTTAATCTCTTTAGCTGAAGCTGATTTAACTACATGAGGTAAATTGGCATCTTTAACAAATTTTTGTGCTGCTTCTGTTTGTTGTTCAATTAAAGCATTAGTTGGAGCTATATAAACAGCACTTTTTGTAGGTTGATGTAATAAAACTGTTAATCCAGCTTTAGTTTTACCTGTACCAGTGGGTGCTAAATCCAGAATAATATCGGCATTTTTTAACTTTTCAAATACATCAATTTGATGTTGTAGTGGTTGACTACCCATAAAAAATAATTCACTTGGTGGAGATACACAAGCTGAAATACTCCGATCTTCTAACCTGATAACTAATTTTTGATTACTCATTTCTGTTTTCTCTACCACAATAATGTAAACCTGCGGGTACAATCATTTCTCCAATTTGCCAAGCTGCACCACGGAAGTGGAGATTTTTTAATATCGGTGCAGGAGGTATAGAGATTAAGTCAAATGCAAATACTTCTATTTGTGTTGGTAAATCAGCAACATTTAGGTAAAATTGACTTTTATATTCGCCTTCTGGGAGTAAAGTTATAGGAAACTCTTTTAAGACATTCACTTTAACTTTACTAGCGAATTTTCCCACACGAATATAATCTGGTAATTGTTGATTTCCAAATACTAATGTTTGGAATTTATTACCCCTTTCAATCATGCGTAATCTGCCAGTTTGAGGAAAATTACTTGCTCTAAAGGAACTAGGTTTTGTACCTTGACGTTGTAATGGTAAATCTTCTCTCGCAGTTGCTACACGGTTATTAGTCATGGTGTACCAATAAGCATCAGAAAGAGCGTTAAATCTTTCAAATCTAAATGTAACTCTGCCTATTGGTGAAGCTGGTAAAATGTAGCAAGATGACGCTATTGCTTGAAAATCTTCTTTGTAGGTTGGTCGTCCTGTAGCCTGACCTTGGAGACGATAGGGGGAATTTACCCAACCTAAAGCATAGGTTAAAGCATAATTCCCAAGTAACCCCTCAGTGTAATAGGTATCAGACAACTCCCTAGAGGCAAAAAAGACTGGTTCAAGACAGTTTAATTCAATAAGTTTTGCCTGTGAAAAAGGAATTGTTGACATAATTTAACTCTCTACTTCAACTGGAGTATTTTTGTTTTTACCTTTACCTTTACCTTTGTTTTTCTCAGGTGCTACTTGACGGAAAGGTTCATAGGATTGACTTAAACGCTTGAGAAAAGTATCACGTTCTGCTTCTGACCAGTGAGTTTCTACATCAGTAATTAAATTTGCTAATTCTTGATCAGATAATTGCACAGAAACCCCTCTTCTGTTTTGCCAATTTGTAATTACTTGCTTGGTTGCTGTGATGACTCTATTAATATTTAAAGGGTGTTCTAAAGGTTCACCTAAAGCACTGTATGTAGCTTGTACAAGTTCCAAGGAGCTAGGTAATTCGGTAATACTGCCAAAAATACCTAATATTTGATTTTCCATTCTTCCTACACGACTGGAAACAGCACCATAACGACTGGTAAAAAGAATATTTCCGATAATGTAGCGCAGTTCATCAGCAGTTACATCTTTGAGTGTGACAACATCTAAAAAATGAACTCCTGGTTTGATGTATTCGCTAGTATTTAAAGATGTTGAAGCTTTAGTATCCTCTTCTCGCTTTAAACGCATTGTACCGTTTTCATAAATGGCGTTAATAGTGCGATCGCCTACCACATCAGTAGCGGATAATATACTAAAAGCATCTTCAGTCCAAATACGGCTTTTTTGTGCGCCACCTCCACCAGCAGCAAAACCATAAAGGAAACAATCTACACACATTTCACAAGGTGCATTAGTATTTAAAGAACAAAGAGAACCATCTTTACTGTATAGGAGTTCATGCGCCCTTAAATGTTCTCTTCCATAACGTCTTTCTGGTGCTACTTGTTTACGTTTAGTCATCACTAAACGTTGAATAATATTATCATTATTCACACCAGCTTGAACAAACTCGTTACACATTGATTCACCAGAACCTTCTGTGCGAAAAATCGTTTCTGAGTGAGTTGTTCTGAGAACAATTAAGGTAATAAACCGACCTTTGGGGAAATTTTCATAGGTGGTTGCAAGAACAGGGGAAAGTTTTTGAATTGACATGATAAACTCCTGGTTGGTTAATGATTAATTAAACGTTTGTATTTGTGTCATCAGAATCATCTTCTGATTTATTTTTAAGCTGTTTACGTGCTTCTTCTAAGAAAAATAAATAAGCAGCTTCTAAAGTCTTTTGATCAGATAACAACTTTTCTGGACGTGCTGAGTAAACTTCCTCATATAGCTTGTGTAATACATCGTAATAACGCTTGACTTTTTCACGTTTGGTTGCTCCTACATGATATTCACTAATCCGATCTAAACGAGTATGATATTGCTGTACCAAAGCTGCAAACATTACCTCTAAATCTAAATAAGGTTTTTGAGTTTTGACAGCAGCAATAAAAGCTGTCAAAGGTTCTGATTGAGCAGTTCTTTTAAATGAACTTCCCCAAATTCTGCCTTCTGCTGCTATTTGAGCAGCTTCCTTCAAATACTTAGTCAAAAGTGAATTTTCATTAGGCATAAGGCTCTCCATTAATGTATTTAACGGCTGACAAATACGACTCCAAATAACACTCAAATTCGGTTCATCTTGTTCTCGCAAAATCCAACGTAACAAAACAAAGTAAAGTTCAATTGGTCTATCACAAGTACGAGCTAAATCATATAAACAATCATCAGATTTCTGAATGCTGGCAACAGATATTGCTAATTCTCCAAGACAACGTAATCTTTCAAGAATTTTTTCTGCATCTTGACTTTGATAATATTGTCCATTTCCCAGTAAAGGTTGCAGTGCAGAGGGAATACCTTCAACTCTGCCATACACATCATCAAATAAATCTACCTCCATATTGCTGCTTAAAGTAAAAGGAAAACGAATATCTAAAGATAAAGATATTTCTAATCCTAATCTCAGTGATTTGAGTAAAGCTAAAGAAGCATTAACATCTCCCCAAACTAAAGGAATAATCACAGATGTATGAATAAAATCCGGTCGTTTAGGTAATGCTGCACCAACTACTTTATTAGCTTTAAATTCAAGTTGGTGATCTCGATAAAGTTGTAATTGATCAACAGTAACAGTACCTCCTTCAGCATTTGTATTTGCAAGTTTTTCTAAAAATTCCCGCCAAATTCTCAAAAGTTCAGGAGAAGAACCTTTAGGTAATGCTAAATGTAAATAAAGAGGTTCTTGTTTGCTAACTTTAGGGAATTTTGCACCAACTGTCATTAGTTGATAAGCTAAAGCCGCAATAGAATCTGCTTGTCTTTTTGGTTCAGCACTAATACCACCTGGTAAACGATTAGAAAAAGCCTGTACTTTTGTTCCAGGAGGCATATTTGCAGAAATTAATTCATCTATTTCACTGGATGTAGAACCTAAAGAACATCTTTGTCTAGGATTAGCTTCTACATAGGAACTTAAATCATTAATTCCAATTAACTGAGTAGCAAAAGGTAACTTTACCATTCTGTTAACTGCTAAAATCATTTCTTCAGATACTTCTATTTCTTCAGAAGTTTCTGTACTGTTATTTCTTAATTGAAAAGACTCTTTGAGAGCTTCGTTAATTCCTTCAATTCCGTTACTAGCTGCTTTTGCTGCAAATAAAGGTCGTCCATACTGACCATTAAATGGTTCAAGTGCAAGACGTTGATGTTCAGAAATTCCAGCATGATGAGCGATTTTATCCCAAACTTCTTTAGGGTTTAAACCTGCTTCTCGATAGCTTAGATAAGCTGCTTTCAAACCTTCAGATATAGCAAATTCTTCTGCATTACTTACAGATAATAATCCCAGTTCAGCAGCTTTTATTAGTGCTTCCTCACCAGCATTATCACCCCATTTAGTAACATCTTTAGCAATTTTATCTGATTTATAACCAGCTTTTTTCTTTTCTAAAAGAGCTTGAACATTGACCAAAACTTCATCAACATTTTGTTGAATAGCTTGATGAGTAACTTTGATACCATCTTTAGTAGGTCTGACAAGTTTCTCAATATTATTACCAAAAACTTGATCAATTTTACTTTGCCAAACAGCAGCGATTTCTTTGGTTAAATCTACATTTGGTAAATTTGACCCTTCAAACAGTTCGCTATCTGGAAAAATTGCGATTGTATGAAAGCCATATTTTTGTAAAACTGCTTCACAAGCACCCAGTAACAGAGATGTAATATAACCTTTATCTTCGGATAAACGTACTCGAAAAAGATTACATTTTCTGCCAAAAGCAACGGTTAATTCTGTTTCTATTTTGCGAATTCTTAGCTCATCTGGAATACCTAAATCAAACAAGTCCGCAGCAGTTAACATTGCTGCCCAACGTTCAATATTTGGGTCTTCTGGTAAAAATCTTGCCCCATCACTGACATTGTGACCTGAATGGCGTTCAATTAGTTTTCTGAGTAATTCTAAATCATCTTCTGTGTTTACAAAGCTAAGAACACAAGCCTTTTCAAGTTGTTCTTTTAAAAAGTCTTTATCTCTAGCTAAGGTTTTGACTTTTCGTTCTTGAGGATCTAATTTATTGAGGTCATGAACAGCAGTTGCAGCTAATAATAAAGGTCGTTTATCTTCTGCTACTTGTGCTATATGGCTGACTGTCAAAATGAATTGACAAGCAGAGTCTAAATGTTCTGCTAGAGTTCTACCTTTTCTCACACCATATTGATCATGATGTCCATGATTTTCATAAAGCTGGGGGCGAATTTCGCTAAAATAACGTTCCTCCAAAGATATGGGAGGACGATTTAAAAGCCGACCACGTTTAATCATTTTCTTCTTCCAATCTAATTCAATAAGAGTTAGTTTGTCTAACATAAATAGGATATTGATGTATTTGTCATACTTCCCACCTTTGTAAAAAATTTTCAATGGTTGCCAATTGGTTTTTTCTAATCATTGTAATTTCTGTATTACTCAATAATACCCTTTGTTTAAATTTTTCAAATTCATCTGCTGATTCTTCATATAATACCTTTCCATCACGAGCTACAAAATGGGCTATTAATTTGGAAGAATAATTAAGTTTGACAATATCAATTTTATCAGAATTGATTTTAAATATCTCTCCCAAAATTCCAGGTATTGCAAATAAAGCTAATGGGTGATCTTCAATGTATAAGTTATATTTTTCTTCATCACATAAAACCGCAAAATCCCAGTCACTATCGGCTTTGGTATTACCAGTTGCTCTAGAACCAAATAAAACTAACATTTTTAAGTAAGGTATTCTCTCAGGAATCTGTGAAGATAATTCTTGAAGTTCTGCAATTGTGGGAATACTGTTTTGCATAAGTTCTATTCTCAATCTGATGGATTAAAACATTTTTCGTCCAGCCAAACTTGCGAGTCATTCTCATGTAAAACTCACGTTCTAAGTCATTTTTACACTTTTCTAAAATGACTATATTCTGAGTCCAGCTAATTTCTGCCACCAATGGTGTCAGTTTTTCTTTGGAGTGATAAGCTAAATAAAAATCTCTCATTCTCCAAATATTTCGGGCTGAAAATCCGCTAATTCCTGGAAACTCTGTCTGTAGATCTTTGGCTAAATTTTCTACTACTGATCTACCCCAATTAGGATTTTGTTGTTGATTAAAAATCATTTTTCCAATTGCCCAATAAAGGTTAATCATTTCTCGATTAACTGCTTTTAAGGCTTGATACTCGACTAATATAATGAGTTGTTTGATTTCCATGAGTAGATTTGTGTATTTGTTGGCAATTGGGTTACTCATTTTTATTACCGTAAGCAATACAAGCTAAAATGTCATCTCTTTCTATACTGGGATATGCTTCTAAAATTGTCTCTATTGTTTCCCCTCCTGCACGTGAATCTAAAATTAGTGATACCCAAATTCTATGACCTTTAATACAAGGTTTACCAACACAAATATTTGGATCAATCGAAATTCGAGATAGTAAATTATTGGTACTCATTTCTGCTATTTCCTATTTAGTCCTTTTTACTGTTTTATTTTTGGTAATTCATTGAGACAATTAAAAACTGTCCGTAACTTATTGCTAAAATCTAGCATAACAGCCACAATAAAAATTGACAAGCGAAAACAAGTATAAAGTATACGGACACTTTTTATGAGTCGAAAAGGTCAATCTATTACCCTGTCGGTATCAGAGCGTGATAAAGCGCAACTAGAAGTGATCGCTCTCCAATTTGGGATGAAGTGGGGAGATGATCCCAATATCTCCAAACTGATCAAGGCCATAGCTCAACATGAATTAATAGTTAGTAAAAATAATGACTGGCAAGATTCACGTATCCGTGCTTTACATCGTTGCATAAGTGCATTAACGGACATCGGACAAAATGAACAAGCGGAAATTATCGCTAATTTGCTACTAGCACGCAGTGAATTATCCGTCCCTTTACGAAAGGAAATAGAAGGGTTTTTAAATAACTGCCGTCCATCTTGGCGGTTACAAATAGATCACTATATCTTACGTCAACAACCCTTTCAACTTGCTTATCAAGATGCGGCAGAAAGAGTAGTTAATTTTACTGTACGTTATGCCAAAATCACACCCTATGAAAAACGCCAATACCTTGACTGTTGGTGTGAAGAAACAGAAGGAAACTCTGACATACCAGAACTACAACATAATTGGTGTTTCCGTTTAGATAGAATTAACGAAGCAGCAGTTACGGAAATTACTGGACAATGGCATTCTAACCTAGATCAAATAGATGTAGAAATGCACATATTAAATAAGTTAGCGTTTGCCTATCAACCTAAACCAGAGGATAAAATAGTGGAATGGATACCAGATCAACCACAGGTCAAAAAAGTAATTAGAAGAATATCAAATACATTCTGGTTTATTCGGGAAATTATGCAATATTCGTCTGAATGTATTGTAGTTTCACCGGAGGATGTGCGATCGCGTATTAAAGGAAATCTCATCAAGCTATGTCAAAATTATGACCTAACTGCATCACTCACCAGTTAAGATCATTATAGGTAATAGCCCAGGATTTACAAATAGCTTGCACTACAGAGAAAACTTATGTTAAATTAGCACATTGGATGGTTGAAGATACGCAATCCTATGATCAGTTTTCATGATGATTGATTGTTAACTCATTCATAGGAAGTGATAACAGAAACAATAAACTCAAAACCCCGAAAAAATTTATTTTTTGGTATTGACAAAGAAATTTGAATATGTTATCCTTATTTTGATAAGGAAGAACTATTTTACTGTTATTGAATTAATAAAACACAGAGTCCCCGACTTGTTCAAAAAATCGGGGATATTTGTATTGAGAGTTAGACTTTTAAGAGGTTGTCAGTTGGTCCGTCCTTCTTCAAAGCTAACCGGGCTAATCCATAACAAAGTAGGGCATTGACAAGAAGGAAGATTCGTGATAGATGAATATTTGCTAAACCCCAAACAGTAGGACTATAAATAGCGGTAACTGTTAAACAAGCTGCTATACCTAAAGTTGAACCAATAGCAAACCATTTCCCAGTAGGATGTCCTAAAAATAAGGCTATCAACACAAAGGGAATTAAGACACTGGCAAAAAGAGGATTTAATGAGTCTGTTCCCTGTAAAGTGTTTCCTAGTTCGGGAATGGAACTACCTAAAAGCCGGAAAGGCCATTGGGGAAGGTCAAAGATATAAATTCCTTTGAGGAAAAATAAGCCAGAACTACCAAAAATCAAACCACTGGATAAAGACCAACTCCAAGCGAAGGGAAAATAAACCCGTAAAAACCAAGCCAGGAGATAAGAACCTATCACCATGAGTATTTTAGGCAATAAAGCGATCGCACCGCCATCTATCCAAAAACCAGGATTTAGATAGCCGTTTTCTCGCAACCACCGGAAAAAGTCAGGAACGCTAATTATACCATCACTAGCTAATTTAACCGCTGCTTCGGCGTTAAGTTGTCCAGCCCCATAATAGTTTAAACCATCATCTTGAATAACTCTCGCTGACTGCTGGAGAACCTGTAAAATTTCATTGGGTTCTTTAATTCCCAAAGCTTTAATTAATGCAGCTACACCCGCAACGTGGGGAGAAGCCATACTTGTTCCTTGCAGTCCGAGAAATAGACCCTCACCCTCTTCGTTAATAGTTTCTTGGAGAATTGTCCCAGTTTCACTACCACCAGGGGCGGAAATGTCCACACCTGCACCATAATTAGAATAAGATGCCCTTTCACCGTCAGGACCAAAGGACGCAACACCGATAACATGAGGATAACGGGCAGGATAACTAACGCCATTAGTGTTTTCATTCCCAGCGGCGGCTATAATAGTTACACCTTTATTATGAGCGTAATTAATCGCCTCCGCCATAAGTTGGCTTTCTCCACCACCACCTAAGCTCATATTAATTACATCTGCACCATTATCAGCGGCAAATTTGATAGCTTCAGCAATATCAGCTACTGTTCCTGCACCGTCAGCATTTAATACTTTTAGGGGCATAAGATTGGCTTCGTAGGCTACTCCCGCTACACCATAACTGTTATTAGTAGACTGGGCAACTGTACCAGCGACATGAGTTCCATGTCCATTGTCGTCTTGGGCTTGTTCTGTATCATTGACAAAATCATAGCCTTTGACAAATTTGGTTTCATGTAAATCACGGACTTTAGTAATACCAGTATCAATGACAGCAACAGTGATACCACTACCTTTAGTGCGTGTCCAAGCAGATTCTATACCGATTTTGTGTAAATTCCACTGTTTGCTATAATATTGATCATTGGGACCAATTAAAGAGGAATTTGGTTCTTTGTCGTTTTCTGGTGGTAGAATTTCCCCTAAGCGGGTGGTTTTATCTGTAGGTACAGTTTTGTAAATGTAATTGGGTTCGATAAATTCCGTAACTTTGACCAATGGGGATTTTTTTAAATCTGTGATTCTTTGGCGATCGCCTTTGATAATATATACATGATCTGCTGCTGAATATTTATTATCCAATTGGGGTGTAACATGATATTGTTGAGCGATCGCTTGTAAATCCTTTTGAATGAGATTTTCTGCTATATCTTCCCGAAAATCCAGTAAAATTGTCTCAAATTCGCCTTTAACTGCGAGTCCCTGAAAATGTAGAAATCCAAACACCGCAGTAGTCAGTCCCACAAAGAACAAGCAGAATAATATAAGTTTTTTCATATCCGCTGATCACCGCTTCTTGTCAGTTTGTTCACTACGATAACTCATATTATGGTATTTTTGGGAAAATTTAGGCTATAGTTGCTGACAGGTAACGGGGTGAAATGTTTCTGGTTTTGGTGCATAGGGTGGTGAAAATTAATCGTTTGACATCAATTCCATGAATAATAGTCTAGACTAAATAATAAGAAAAATCACACAAATCACAGAAATCAAAGTATGGAACGTGGTCTTTTATGGTTGCCTTTGTTAGTAGCATTTTTCTGGTTAGCGTGGCAAGGTTCACAGGAATATCAGAAACTTGAAGCTTATCGGATTTGGGCTGAAGAATTTGAACGAGCTAAATATGATATTTATGCTGTATTAGCTCAAAAAGGTAATGATATTACTTGGGGAAAACCAACAACTAAAGGACCAATTGCATTAGAAACTTTTTCTTTATTAGATGTTAAGGAAATTCGCTTTTTAGTGAATGGTAATGTGGTAGATATGGAAAATCCTCCGCAAAAAGGTAGAAAAATTGAATTGCAGTTTTTATTAACTAGTGATAAATCAATTTGTGTTCCTTTTACAGAAGTTCCCCTGGCCGCAAAATGGGGTAAATTTTTGCAAAGAACATTAGATACAGCAAGTTTAGCTTGAGTGAGGTAAACTTTATGCGGGCAAGACTTGTACTGAGTTTGGTCGAAGTATGCCCGCACCACAAGAGTTTTATTATTAATATTTGTACTTCATAATACCAGGAACTGCTTATGCGGGCAAGATGCCCGCACCACAAGAGTTTTATCATTAATATCTGTACTTCATAATACTGGGAACTGCTGTATCTGTTGAAAATTAAATGTGGGTGTTTTGAAACCCACGCAGGTGGGTTTTGCCTGTGTAGACGCGATTTATAATCGCTCGAATGATGAACTTTAATAAATAACTGTTCCTAAACAATCTTTGATAAAATCAATAATGATCTTAAAATCAACAAAATCATCAGCCTGTTTTCTTTGTTCACAAATATATTTACAAAATTTCATTTTTTGAAATTCTTGAAATTTTTCCCCATAACTTCTAGATTTGGTTTTCCATGAATAAAATTCTTCTGTAAATAAATGATCAGGAAATAGGTTTTCTATACCTTTTTTCACGTTTCGATTCTTTTGTTCAGGTATTGTCCTAATTTTCAATTTATCATGGTCTTCATTAGGTTTATGAGTATCACAATCATATAATAGTAATACTTTTCTAGTTAAGAATTTAGGGTTAGAAAGTAAAACATCTCTGGTATTTTTCAAACCACCATCACCAGTATTGATACTTTCACCTTTACCTATAGAAGCACCTACCCATTCAATATCAACTTGTGCTAAAATTCCCTTTTCTCCTAGTAATTCTAAAGCAGTTTTAATATAAATTGGGTCAGTTTCCCCTTCTGTTAAAACTAGAGGTTTCGTACCTTTTTCTACAGTAGCTTGGACTTCATCTTTAACAGAATTTATTTTTTTACAATAGTCATAAAACATTCTTTGACCATGAACAGACATTAGATAACTACAGTAGTCTTCCCAAACTTGAACAGACCAATGATCTAGTGTTTCTCGAAGGTATTTATAAGTAGGATTTTCTGAGCCATAACGATATTTTAAAAACTCATCAGGATAACTACGATCTGTATATGTACAAGCAGGTATATTATGACGTGCCATTATTCTTAATAAAGCAATTCCCTCTCCTTCCGACATTCTCAGGTGTTGAATGTCATAAGATAAATGAGCAGGATTAGAAGAATCTGCAACAACAATAATACAAAATCCTAAATATAAAGGATTAGGATTATTATATTCTCCTTTAAAATACCCTTTTTCAAACCCATCAATAATACTTTGTGCTTGATTGTCTTCTCTAAGATTATCAGTCCACCAATCAGGAATTTTTTGTGTATCATTAAATCCACGACCACACATGACCCAAAAACTACCTACAATATTTTTGGGATATTCTTCAAGTAATGATATTGCTCTTATCCAATTAGCCATACCAATTTCAGGTAAATGCACTGTCATTTTTAAATGTCCTGGTAAAAATAAAAATGTGATTTTATTCTATTAAACAACAAAATCAAACAAATAATGCGCCATTTCCAACTTAGAACAAGTGGGAATTTCCACCTCTCTCCCTTCTTTATCTAAAAACACCGCTTGATTATGATCACTCCCAAAACCACTATCAACTTGATCAATAGGATTTGCGACAATTGCATCTAATTTCTTTTTTTGCAATTTTTCCCGCGCTGGCTTGACAATATCCCCGGTTTGTGCTGCAAAACCAATTAAGTATTGATGGGGTTGTTTACGGTTGCCGATTTCCGCGACAATATCCGGTACTGGTATCAATGGTAAATTTTCGGGGAGCGATCGCTTGGGCAATTTTTCGGTACTATAATCTCTAGGTTTGACATCTGCAACGGCCGCTGACATAATAATTATATCTGCGTTGAGTAACTGATTTAACATGACTTGCTGCATCTCTTCTGAGGTAATTACGGGAATTGCTTCTACTCCTAAAGGTACTTCCCAACTTGCTGGACAATGTACCAATATTACTTTTGCACCTCTGTGTAGTGCAGCCTGTGCCAATGCTAAACCCATTTTACCAGTTGAGGGATTGCCAATAAATCGCACCGGATCTAAATATTCTCGCGTTCCCCCAGCACTGATTAAAACCTCTTTCCCCACTAAATCTCTTTTTCCTTGGGTGTATAATAAGGATTGAATATAAATAAATATTTCTGCGGCTTCTGCCATTCTACCAGCACCAATGCGATCGCAAGCCAACAACCCGGAACCAGTTTCCATACCATAAAATCTGCTATCTGTCAATAGATGCTGCCAATTTCTTTGTACTGCTACCTGTTCCCACATATCTGTATTCATTGCTGGTGCTAACAATACGGGACAAGTAGAAGCGAGAATAGTATTTGTTAATAAATTATCTGCCATTCCATAAGCTAACTTAGCCAAAGTATTAGCAGTTAAAGGCGCGATAACAATTAAATCAGCCCATTCACCCAATTCGATATGTAATGGACGTGAATAAATTGGTTGCCAAAAATCATCATCTGTATAAGCTTGATGGCGCGATAAAGTTGCTAAAGTTAAAGGAGTGATAAATTCTTGGGCAGATTTAGTGAGAATAACTCGCAATTCCACCCCAGATTTAAAGAGTGTAGAAACCAACTCACAAACTTTATAGGCGGCGATACCACCGCCTACAGCAATGAGGACTCGTTTGGATTTAGGACTTGAAAATAATGGCATTTTAGGATAGGATCTCAATTACTTGAGATTTTAAACCGTTCTACCAATCTAAAATCCAAAATCTAAAATCTAAAATTTTTAGCCTTCGTCGTAGGGTTCTAAATCTAAGAGGTGAATATAGGCTTCAACTAACTCTGGACGCTGGAAAGCAATTGCCCGCAGTAGATGCCAATCATTTAAACCCTCAAAAGCATGACTATAGTTATCTAATTCCAGACGTGTAGCCAAATCTTGTACCTCTGTCGCTGTCATAGCAGAAATTTCTGTTTTGGAAATGCTTAGAGTTTTCATAATGCTTGCCCCTCCCTTTTGCAGCACTTACATTCAGCTTAGGGTGGAGTTGCTTCCACCTGATCTATCTTACTCATTAACGAGCATTAAATTTGTAAAAATTTTTCTGATTTTTCCAGAATTTGCAAAATTTTTGTAACTAGAGTTAACCAATTGTCTTGACAACAAAGGTTCTTAGTGCTTCTAACATTGGTAAATTAATTTCATGTCCCATTTCAAATTCATGGTACTCCACTGCTACCCCTAGAGATTTTGCCATGTCCCTGGACTTAATGGCCGCTTGTAGGGGAACTACTTCATCCTTTGTTCCGTGCATGATTAGCGTAGGTGGAAAATTGCCTGGATTAAGCGTTGCTACGCTAGGATGTGGATATCCACTCATCACAACTAAACCAGCCAATGGTAAGCTTAATCCTACATCTAAAGTCATTGCCCCACCTTGAGAAAATCCACTCAAAATTGTGCGTGATAAAGGTATGCCTGTATTAGTTTCTAAAGATTGCAACCAATCTATGAGTAGTTGTTTGCTTTCTACTAATCCAGCATACATATTTTCTGTCCGCAAGTCATACCATGCCCTACCTGTGTCAGCATGAGGATAGGGATAGGGAGCATTTGGTAGTAAAAATTCGTAATCTGGTAAATTGATATAAGGAATCAAAGATGCCACATCTTGAGCATTTGCGCCCCAACCATGTAAAGTAACGATTAAGGCTTTTGGTGTTTGTTTCGCTGGTGGAGAAACCCTAATAAAATCTAATACTGGAGTCATGGATAATTGAGTCAAGAATCAACTTCTATCCAGTATACCGCTGATCTAGGCCGCATTTCTGACCACTCTTTAGGTAAAATACTCTTCTGTTTGTAATTTAGTCCAAAGGAATCTGGGGAATTATGGCGCGTTTAGCCCTGCTGAGTGTATCTAATAAAACTGGTATTGGGGATTTAGCCCGGAGTTTGGTTGAAGAATTTGGCTTTGATATCATCAGTAGTGGAGGAACAGCCAAAACCCTCAAAGATGCAGGAATACCAGTTACTAAGGTTTCTGATTATACAGGTTCGCCAGAAATTTTAGGCGGTCGAGTCAAAACTCTTCATCCTCGCATTCATGGAGGTATTTTAGCACGGCGGGATATGGAAGAGGATATCATAGACCTGGAAAATAACCAAATTCGACCCATTGATTTGGTGGTGGTTAATCTTTATCCGTTTACGGAAACCATTGCTAAACCGGGTGTTACCTTAGCTGACGCTGTGGAACAAATTGATATTGGGGGTCCGGCAATGTTAAGGGCTGCTGCTAAAAATTACGCCCATTTAACGGTATTATGTGATCCTGCCCAATATGGCGAGTATTTACAAGAATTACGCCAAAATGAAGTAGTTTCTTTAGAGTTTCGCCAAAGATGCGCTTTAAAGGGCTTTTCCCACACTGCTAGTTATGATCATGCCATAGCATCTTATTTAGCTGGTACGCAAACACAAGAATTTACTCTTGCTGGTACACAAATTCAATCTTTACGCTATGGGGAAAATCCCCACCAACCGGCAGCCTGGTATCAAACTGGCAGTGAAGCCACAGGTTGGGCAGCGGCCACTAAACTGCAAGGGAAGGAACTCAGCTATAATAATTTGGTAGATTTGGAAGCCGCACGGCGGATAATTGCTGAGTTTACCGATAGTCCGGCAGCGACAATTATTAAACATACTAACCCCTGTGGAACTGCGGAAGCAACCAACATTTTCGATGCTTATCAAAAGGCTTTTAATGCCGATTCTACTTCGGCTTTTGGGGGAATTGTGGCTTTAAATCGTCCTCTTGATGCGGCAACTGCAACGGAGTTAACAAAGACATTCTTAGAATGCGTAGTTGTTCCCGGTTGTGACGCAGCAGCCCAAGAGATATTAACTAAAAAGGGCAATGTCCGCCTTTTGATTTTACCAGACTTGTTGACTGGACCGAAAGAAACTGTAAAAGCGATCGCTGGTGGGTTTTTAGTCCAATCTGCTGATGATATCATTGCTGATCCTACTCAATGGCAAGTTGTCACCGAACGTCAACCTACTCCCCAGGAGTTAGGGGAATTATTATTTGCTTGGAAGGTGTGTAAGCACGTCAAGTCAAATGCTATTGTAATTACAAGCGATCGCACTACATTAGGTATTGGTGCTGGACAAATGAACCGCGTCGGTTCAACAAAAATCGCTATTGCCCAAGCCGGAGAAAAAGCCCAAGGTGCATTTTTAGCCAGTGACGGTTTCTTCCCCTTCGATGATACCATTCGCGCTGCCGCTGCTGCTGGCATTACTGCCATTGTCCAGCCGGGGGGAAGTCTTCGAGATAAAGATTCTATCAAGGCCGCTAATGAACTAGGCTTACTCATGGTTATAACTGGTGTCCGGCACTTTTTACATTAGTTTTACCTTGGAAAAACAATTTCCAAAATTGTTGTCTAAGGTACTTGCCATTTAATTGAAATAGTGATAAGTTATATTTGTGTGTGAGGAGAAAACTCAAAAAGCGTCTGGGGTGGAAACACGGCAACACTCCCGGACGCTTTTTGATTTTAATTTTATTTCATTTCCAAAATTTTCTTGTAGCAAATAATCAGCAAGAGAGTAGAGCAATTACAGCGATTTTTCTGGTAAATGAACCACGGTTTTTGTTTCGCGCAATCTCTCTTAGAGATCCCTAAGGGTAGGCGCAAAGTAGGAAAGGCGCAAAGGAAGAAGGTAATTAAAGTGTGGTTTAAATCGCAGAAAACTGCTGTAATCTCTTGTAATCTATCGCGTTGGCATTGTGAAAATCGTACTCAGAAATTATAGGGTGTTTCAGACTCAATAAGTGAGAAAAGATGGACAAAATTTCATATCTGACTCACCCTAATAATCAGTATTATTAAATATAATTTTTATATGTATCGTTTCCCAGTCTAATGAAGTACACACCAATTTATTCCTTGTTCCCTGTTCCCTGTATCCGATAATTAGTATTATTAAATACTGTTTTTATATTTTATATATGCGTTTATTATTAGTTGAAGATGAACATGATTTAGCAATGAGTATTCATCATGCTCTTACCCAATGTAATTATGTATTAGATTGGGTGGAAGATGGAGAGACTGCTTGGGATTATTTACAGACAATACCACTAAGATATGAAATTGCGATTTTAGATTGGATGTTACCAAAGTTGTCAGGATTGGAATTGTGTAAAAGATTAAGAGCGCAAAAAAATCAATTACCAATTATGTTATTAACAGCTAGAGATAGCATGAATGATCGTGTTACGGGTTTAGATGCGGGTGCAGATGATTATCTTGTTAAGCCTTTTGGGATGGAAGAATTATTGGCGCGGGTAAGAGCATTACAGAGAAGATTACCAAATTTTCAACCACCGCAATTACAAATAGGTTCATTAATGTTAGATTATAGTAATTTTTCAGTTGTGAATTTAGAAGCGGAAAATTCTTCACCAATTATTCTCACAGCTAAAGAATTTCAACTTTTAGAATATTTTATGCAACATCCTCAACAAATACTAACTCATGAACAAATTCGCGCTAGATTGTGGGATTTTGAAAGTGATACTGTGAGTAATGTTGTTGCTGCACAAGTAAGATTACTAAGACGTAAATTATCAGAATGTGGTTTTTATAAAGCAATTGAAACTATCCGAGGTTTTGGTTATCGTTTTTCTGCATAGTTGAGATCCCCGACTTCTTTTTTATTTTGTCAATAAGTTATCAATTAATGCCAGAAATCAGGGATCTTGTATTTATAGAATCTAAAATCAGATGTATAATAATTCACTATTCAATTATTCTCGGTTAAAATTAGCCATTACCTATGCTGGTGTGATGGGAACAACCTTATTAATATGTGGCTATATGGCTCATATTGTTATGGTACAAGCTTTTACTCGCACAGTTGATCGAGAATTAGAAGTTTTTGGTAAGGTATTTGAAGATCAATTAAAAACAGAGTTAAAAATTCCTGGAGAATTATCTATTACTACTCAGAAATCTTTGCCAGGAATTTGTTTTAAACAACAATCTTGTTTACCTATTAAATCAGAATCAGAGTTACTGGGGTTATTGGCAGAAGGATATTATCTCAGATTTTTAACACCAACAGGAGAAGCAATTGCCGCAATTGGTAATAATTCCGATGAATTTCCTGATAATATTTACCTCAATCATTCTTATGATATCAAAAATCGTGATGGTGAACTATATCATTTACATTTAATGCCCTTAAAAATCAACAATAATCAATTGTGGGGATATTTACAAGTTGGACGAACTGTACAAAGATTAAATGATTATATGAATAGCTTACATTGGTTATTAGGATTGGGTATTCCCTCTTCTATGATCATTATTGGTGGTGCAGGTTGGTGGTTAGCAGGTTTAGCTATGCAGCCCATTGAAAAATCATATCAACAATTACAACAATTTACCGCTGATGCGGCACATGAATTAAGAACTCCTATTACATCTTTACAAACCATTGTCGAAACAAATTCAATTAACCCAGAAACTCAAAAAGCACTGGAGAGACAAATTAAAAGATTAGTAACCTTAATACAGGATTTGTTATTATTATCTAGACTAGAAGGTGGATTGCAAGAAGCCAAATTACAACAAATTTGTTTAAATGATTTAGTTGCAGATGTAGAAGAAGAATTAATGCCAATAGCTATAGATGCACAAGTTTTATTATCTAGTCACATTCCTGATCAATCTGATTTTTATATTCAAGGTAATGAAAGTCAAATTTATCGAATGTTGTTGAATTTAGTTAGTAATGCCATTAAATACACTCCTGCATCTGGGGAAGTAAATATTCATCTGACAACTAATGATCATCAAGGTGTAATTACTATCAAAGATACAGGTATTGGTATTCCTAATTCTGATCTTCCCCACATTTTTGAGCGCTTTTATCGAGTTAATGCAGATCGTTCTCGCAATACTGGTGGTTCGGGATTAGGTTTGGCTATTACTTTGGCTATTGTCCAAACTCATAAAGGCAAATTAGAAGTACAAAGTCATGTAAATAAGGGCAGTACATTTACTGTGATTTTGCCGCTCGTTTCCAAATTAAACAGGTAACTTCAACTAACATAGATGTAATCATAGCCATAGCGGCAGATATTGCCCCATTCATGCCTTTGTTAATAGCTAAAGTAGCAATTATTAATAAAGTTGCTGTTCCTAACCAAGTAGATAGATTGACGTGACCTGTGCGATTTTCACTGACTAAAAAACCTTGAGTTGCATTTTGTAAAGCTACTAGTAATGGCACAATTGCACAGATTAAAAGAACTGGTTTCATGCTTTTAGCCAGGGTAAGATCATTAGCGATAAAACTTTGGACAATGCGATCGCCTACAGGTGTTAAACTCATGAATAATAGTAAGGTAGAACAAGCAGCGCCGACACTGATAGCAAAAGTCAGTAATTGCTTATCGCTCACTTGATGATGATATTTAATCACCATTTGCTGTATCATGCGGGTAGAATTGGCAATTACGAGAACCAGTCCCCAAGCCGCAGACCAAGCAGCAATAGCCACTGTGGCATCTTCAGCGCGAGCAATAACGCTAATTAATATCGCCCTTCCGCCCCAAACCACCATCATGGAATTAGCTAAGGGTAAATAAAATTTCCCAACTTGTGCTAAGTTACGGGGTAAATTAGGTTGTGTGACTGTTTCCGGCGGTATAGTTGCACCATAAAGCCGAGCAAAAATTGTTACAGCTACTGCTTCGACAATCACCCCACTGATGAGGGCAAGTCCAGCAAGTATACCCCCAGATATGGGGAAGAAAAATCCACCTGTGAGGACTAATGCTAATGTGAATAACCTGAGAATACTAGCTTTAGCTACAGATCGAGACTGACCATGATAAATTAATAACCCTTGAAAATAACGCCGCCAAGCGATCGCAAATGGCCAACCCCCCATTAGTAATAATACTTGACTAACAGTGGCTAACATTGCTGATGGTATGCCCAACAGACTCACACCCACAAAACTAAATATAATCGGTAGTCCCAATAAACTTAATAAAAAAGTTAGTCCCCCACCCACCAATAATGTAAACCGCCACAATGCTTTGCGTGAATCTTGAGAACCAGCTAAAGCATTAGAAGCGTGCAAAATCATAATAATCGGACTTTCAAAAAATATCGCCAAAGATTTGGCAATACCTACAGCCGCCAGGTTAACTTGAGCATCAGGAAGATGAGCTAATGTAGTGGTAATCATCGGATCACCACAGGCCATAGTCACATCACTAAGGGATAAAGGCAAAAATTCCCGCCATAAAGTGCCGAAACTAACTGATTGAGATTGGGGTTCTTGCAATTTCACTCTTGACTCCTACCGACAATATCTAATGGTACAGGCAGAAGATTAGCAATTGCTTCTGTGAGATGGGAATGTTCAAGAATATTGATTCCTTGTCTTGTAAGCCAATCAGTATTGTAAACTGTTTCTAAATAGCGATCGCCCCGGTCAGGATTAAGTAGTAACATAGTTTGAGGCTGAGTAAATCTACCAGCATCCCCTAAGGCTGCTGCCACAATTGCACCTGTGGAAGCACCTAAAAGCATACCTTCCTGTTTAGCCAAAGCATGACAAACAGAAAACGCTAAACCATCATCCACGCTATAAGCTGCGTCTAACACTTGCGGGTCAAAATTGGGGGGAACGAAAGATAAACCCAGTCCAGTCATCTTATAAGGGTGTCTGGGTGTACCAAAAATAGCCGATCCTGCCACATCTACACCAATAATTCTGGTTTGGGGATAATACTTTTTAAAGTAATGACTGATACCGCCCAACTGTCCGGCTGTACTGACTCCAATCGCGATAGCATCTGGCGCGCCACCGAAAGCAGCTTCAATTTCCCGCGCCGTCCACAGGGAATGGGCATCAGTATTGCTAGGATTTTTATGTTGACAAGGATACCATGCACCAGGAATATTTGTGGCTAATTCCTGAGCTTTTGCCATTCTTGCTACTTGCATCGAACCTTGAGCATCAGCCGCACTCAGAGGAACTTGTACCAATTCTGCACCATACGCAGTCAGCATTCTTCGCATGGTGACAGGGGTTTTCGCATCAATAATAATCATCACCCTGTAACCCTTGGTTGCGCCCACAATTGCTAATCCAATGCCAAAGTTACCAGAGCTAGATTCAACAATTGTACCACCTGACCGCAACAAACCTTGTTTTTCGGCTTCATTCACCAGATAAGCCGCATTTTTTTCCTTAATACTCCCACCGGGATTACAAGATTCTAGTTTTAAATATAAATGATGATCTTGACAACTGGCATGAATTCGATTTAAGCGGACAATAGGAACGTTACCTAGTGCTTCCGTCACCGTTGCAAATAGGGGTGATTTTGATAAGCTGGTTCTCAAGGTCGGTTCTGGAGAGTAAGTAAGCATTGTTATTAGCTCGATACTGTTCATCTCTCAAGATGCCAACTCCAGATGAAATAAAGGTGAAATTATTAATCTAACTTCTGGAAACCAAATGCTCGCTTCATCTGCAAAACCTATATTTCCAGAAATGTTGCATTCATGATCTAACGTTTTGGCAATTTGGCAGACAATAATTTTAGTTTCAGGTTTTAATGGAATATCAACAGGGTGAGTGGGAAAGTTGAGCAGTTTTGATGTAGGGATTTATCCCAGCACTGAAGAACTCTAAACTCAATCACAATTGATAGATAAGCTGCTGTCAAACACTCTATAAACATTGCTAGATTAAAATCATAGCCATGATTCATGTCTTAACAGCAACTAACCAAGAATTGCACAGAGAAGACAGAGAATATATAGTATTTCACCGATTGCTTAGTAAACAAACGGAATTGTTCAGTCCGAAATTGAACTGTATGAGTACAAAATAACTTAAAAATGGTTGGATTGTGAAAAAAGTAACAAAAGTTAATAATTTAGTTCTTAATCACGAAGCATTTGGGAAATAATTGCATCTGCCTGTAATCTTTTGTAAGTCAAGTGAACTAAATTAGCTTCATCTAATTGCCCACAAAGGTAGCAAGCTAAACTAAGAGCATCTAATAGCATCAAAGTGGTAATGCCTTCTGCTGCTAAAGATGATATATATTCGGAAACGCCTTTAGCACAAGTTGTTGCTGGCATTAGCACTAGTAGCAAACGTAAACAGTCTGTTGATGCCATCATGCCATCTAATTCATGTGTTTGAGTGGCTAACTGAACAATACCAAGAACGATTTGATTCGGGGAAATACCTTCTTTCATGAGTAAAGCAAAGAAGGAAGTTAAATGACATGGGGTGCTGTGATCAAGCTTGATATTCATAGTGCTTATTAAAATCAGTGTAACAATAATCAGAGATTTTTTGACTAATCCGGAAAAATCTCTCAAAAGTTTTTGGTTTTTTTTCCGTGAGATTCCAGAATCTTTTAACAGATGTCACCCCAACTTGTCAATTTGAGTTTTTAGAGAACTCCACACAACAGTGCAGAATTTAACTCATATTTCCGTATCCCCTGATACTGTAAATTAACTTGCTCTTTTACTGTTCGTCTTGCATCTTGTAACACCAAGTAAGTCAGGTGATTTTTGGGCTGTACCAAATAAACTATTTTTGATTAATTTGATTAAATTTATCAACCAAATTAGTAGTTTATGTAACCGACAAAAGGCGTTTGCTGCAAGTAAAGTAAGATAGACGGTTTTGTGTTTAGTTGATCAGACGCAGTAAACAATAAATTGGAGAATCTTTACCTAATGTTGATACCCAACGGTGGTAAAGACAAATTACATCTAATATTTCTGGATGTAAACGTCTGAAACCGGGAAAAAATAATTGTCAGATTGGCTGGATTTTACATAAGCTATTATATAGTTATACTTTTATTTATACTTCTCAATAAAGATTAAAGCAAATTCGATATATATCAACGGTTTTTTATGTACGCTGATGCTAGAGCTAGATTAACAAGCAAAGTAGATACTGGCATTTTTGGTAGCATAATAGTAGATTACACTAGGAACTATATTTTTGGAAAAAAATCTGTATGGCAAGCTACCTAGAAACCCAATCTCCAGAAGAGTTGCTTGATGAAGTTATGCAAGAAACCACACCGCTAAATCATGTAGAAGTCATTGAAAATGTGATTAATACTCTAGCGGAAGATCAAAGTGCAATGGTGAGCCATTCGTCCGAGGGTGGGTATTTGTGGAAATTCCAGTATGGCAGTGTAGAAGTATTTGTACAGTTGACGGGAACTACTGATGAAGATACAATTACGGTTTGGTCTGCCGTACTGACGCTACCAGTTCAAGATGAGGCCAGATTAACACGATATTTATTAGAATTGAACTGTGTTAGTACCTTTGAATCCCGTTTTGGGATTATTGACAATCAAGTGGTGGTGATTTCTACACGCACTTTAGCAGAGTTGTCTCCGGGGGAAGTTTCCCGGATCATTACTATCGTTGCAACTATCGCTGATGATAATGATGAATATCTGCAATCTGAGTTTTGTGCAGTTTAAGTATTGCACTATTGCGGTATAAATTATGTTTCTTATGTTTCTGGTATTTCGCGCCAAGACGCAAAGGAGCAAAGCCGTAAAGAAATACGTTGATTTTGTGGTTTAAATACATGAAAACTGCTGTAACTATTGCTGTCACTAATTTAGTATTTTAGCCTGGGGGTTGACTTTTAATGCCTGAGCAGTGGCGATTTATTCCGATTTTAGCAGCTTCTGGTTCTGTCCAGATGGCTATAGACCGTTGGTTATTAGTACAGCATGAGTCGGGAAAATGTCCACCGATTCTGCGCTTTTATACCTGGTCTCCCCCGGCAATTTCTCTGGGTTATCATCAACGTCAATATCCTGAATTTTGGCAAAATTTAATCTGGAAAGGCGAAAAATTGGATTTGGTACGTCGTCCTACTGGTGGGAGAGCGGTTTTACACCAAGGTGATTTAACTTACTCAGTTGTTACTTCTGGAGTCAGGGGCAATACTCTAGAAATATATGCAAAGATTTGTGAATTTTTAATCCAAGGATGGCGATCGCTTGGCATAGAGTTGTACTATGGTCAGGCTGGACGCGGTTATATTCATAATCCTAATTGTTTTGGAACGGCCACTGGTGCAGATTTGGTTTTAGCAGATGGTTCTAAACTTATTGGTAGCGCCCAATTACGCAGAGGTGACGCAGTTCTTCAACATGGTTCTATACGATTAAACCCGGCTGTGGATTTGTTTATAAAAGTATTTAATCAGGAGTTTTTTCATCCTATTCAATTTCCTGAAGGTATTAATCAAGACACAATTATTAAGGCCTTAATAGCCGCAGCTTGTGATTGTTTTGCTATGGAAATAGAGGTGATACCCTTGTCTGAAGATGAGTGGAATTTGATTTTAGCAGATTGTTGATTAGGGGCAGTTTTTGGACTACCCTAAGTTTTTTTCCTCTCCCACAGACGCAAAGACGCAAAGAGAAGTCAGGTCTATTTTAGTTTTTATCTTTGGTATGATGTCTACTTTTTAGATGGTCATGTTTTATTTGTATTTCATACCATTCGTTTAAACAGTATTCTGACCAACAAAAACAATATTGATTCCAACAAAAATCACATAATTCTTTTTGTTTGATTTGATCTTTATTTACTGGTTTTTGCAGCAGATAAGTGCGCGGACAATGGCTGTAATTATTCATGATTTTACCTGGTATTTAGGCTAATATTTCTGGATGATCTAGTTATCTAAAAGATGATACATATAAATCTCGCTTTTTGTGGAAATTATTTACTATCTGTATAAGATTTTTCTGAAACATAAGGGAACTAAGGAAACATATCCACTTGGTGTTGAAAAAATTGTAGAAATATAGACGAATTATACTCATTGTGTTATTTTGGAGAAGGTTTATTAATTTTTTGTAATTCTGACTAGACTTGTTAGGTATCAAATACAATCTAAGTAACCGATGGAAACGAAACAGTTAAAGTTCCTATTAAAGCTGCTGGGATGTGCCAATTATCGGACTAGCTTGAGTTCTGGCACTTTTGATGGTTTTAAAAGCGAGAAAAACAAAATTTGTCGAGATTTGGGGGAATTGGAATATGTGGACTATTCCCGCGAAGTTGCTACGGTCAAAATTTTACCTGCTGGTCAAGCACTATTGAAACTCGACCTAGCACAGTTACCTATTGATGATCAAGAACTCAAGGTACTGGAGAAGATAAGTAAAAGTTATGGAAAAATAGCCCCCAGTGAAATCAAAGTTTCAGGACTAAAATCTGATCAACGAGATGTAATCTTAAAAACCTTGAGTGAAAGGGGTTTGATTTCTGCTGAAATTAAAATGAAAAGACTTAAAACTGAAGTTTGGTTAACAGAAAGAGGTATTGAGGTTTTGCGGGATGAATATATTCCCGAAGGAAAAGCAAATATAGACTTTAATTTGCTAGGTAATTATGTGCAGTTTTTACGGAAGAATTTGCGGTTTGAGTCAAAACAAGTTTCTACTTTAGTTTCTGATAATATAGAATCACATTCTGATATTCCTAGCAATATCAGTGATGAAGAAATTTTAGAGACTATCAAAAAATTAGATCGGGAATTGGGTACAGAGAATTATTTACCAATTTTCCATTTACGGCAAAAATTACAACCACCTTTATTGCGAGATGATTTAGATCAGGCGTTGTATAGATTACAAAAAAGTGACAAAATTGATTTTAGTACCTTACAAGAAGTCAGTGCTTATACACCAGAACAAATTGACGCGGGAATTCCTCAAAATATTGGCGGACAACTGTTCTTTCTCATAGTTAATTAACAGTTTTTCCAATATTTTTCATTTTTTCATTACTTTTTCCTCTCACTCACCTATATCTATGACAGACATTAACGACATTATTAAACGCGAGGTCAACCCTTTTGACGTGATCAATTTAAAGCCTACTAATTTTTGGGCTGAAGAACAAGATTCAAAACTCATGGTTGAGTCAATTCATAAAAACGCAATCATAGAAATTGAAGGTTTACTTGATTTAGTAGGTCAAGATCATCGTAGCCGCACAGTTTTATTAGCTGGTGAGTCTGGTTCTGGCAAAAGTTATGTATTAGGTCGGCTGAAACGTACTCTTAACCCGAAAGCCTTTTTTGCTTATATTCTCTGCAACTGGGCTGATAGTAGTAATATTTGGCGGCATATTTTACGTCACACTGTTGATAGTTTGATTCAAGTTCCCGAAGGGGAAAAAGAATCACAGTTAATATTGTGGCTAAAAAGTTTAACGGCGTTTACAAAACGCGATATAAAACAACGAATATTTAATGATAATTTTTGGGAAGCATTACAAAGTAATCGGCAAAAATTTATCAAACACCTCAAGGATAGTTATAAAAAAGCAGGGATTTATAATCCTGATATGTTTTTTGGAGTGCTGCATGATCTGGCAAATCCAGAATTATATGATTTAGCTTGTGAATGGCTACGTGGTGATGATTTAAATGAAGATTCTATGAAGGAAATCAAGGTCAAAACTTGCATTGATACAGAAGATGCTGCAAAAAATATCTTAGCAAATTTTGGCAGAATTTCTACACAAACTCAACCGATTGTTTTATGTTTTGACAATTTAGATACTATGCCCCAGTTACCAGAAGGTTTTCTGGACATACAACCTTTTTTCAATGTCAATACCACAATTCATGGGGATAATCTGAAAAATTTTCTGGTGATAATTAGCGTTATTACAGATACATTAAAGCGGCATTTTGATCGGATTCTCCCAGCAGATAAGGCCGGAATACATAAAACAATTCAGTTAAAACGTATTACGATAGAACAGGCAGAAGCACTTTGGTCCTATCAACTTCAGTCATTACACCAACTAGCAAACCCCAGACCTGAATCTCCTATTTTTCCCCTAAATCGGGAAATTTTAGAGAAAACCTATCCTGGTGGTAAAACTATGCCTAGAAATGCACTAACTCTAGGTCGTGAAGAATATCAAAAATATAAAGTTATTCCTCCCCCACCACTTCCAGTTCCAGATCCAACTCTTCCTCCACCACCCGTAAATCCTCAAGCAGAATTTGAATTATTATGGCAGCACGAATATACAAAAAGTCAGGGGAAAATTACCAAGATTTCTCTGTTATCATCACCTGATTTAATTCAGATGTTGCAGCAGTCTATATCTAGTTTAAAAATGCAGGGAGTTAAGACTAAACTCTTAAGCGGAAAGTATGCTAGTTATTCCTTGAGTTATCAACATCCTACCAAGCGGGAAAAATTGGGTATAGTTTGGACAGAAGACTCAAATATGAATAGCTTTTATCATATAATGAATGCTTGTCAAACAGTCCTTCAAAAAAATCTCTGTCAAACTATGTACTTAATTCGTGGTGGGGATTTAGGAAAACCAAACATGGCTGGAAATCAACTCTATAGACAGATTTTCACTGATACTAATCATGTTCATATCAAACCAAGTTTACAGTCTATTCACTATTTGGCAACATATCAAAGTTTGGTAAATTCTGCCAAATCTCAAGAATTGGTAATTGGTGGACAAACGATTAATTTACAAGAACTAGAAACTTTAATTAATAAATCTGAGATTTTGCATAAATGTACTTTATTACAAGATTTGGGAATTGTTTCTAAACCAAAGCCAGAACCAGAAACAAATGGTAAGGAAGGAGAAGATTTAAGACCTGTTAAGGATTTCTTATTAAATCTAGTTAAAACTCAACATCTTTTAGGAAAACCAACTTTAATTGACAATGCTATTAGCAACTTTCCCACAGTTAACGAAGCTCAAATTAATGTATTGATTCAACAACTATGTGAGGAAAATAAAATTCAAATTCTTGACCCCAAAGCCAAGCCAGAAGCTCAATTAATTTGCTTAGTTCCTCGCAAGTAATCTATCCAGCACATTTTTTATATCAGCCAATGCACTACCTGACAGAAGCTTCTGAAATTTACAATCAAATTTCCCAACTGTCCCTATCTAAAACCCTATGGATAGATACAGAAATTGCTGATTGGTATACCGATAAACCAAAATTAGCACTAATTCAGGTATTGGCTGATTATACAGATTTAACTGGTGAATCTGCTTACATTTTTGATGTTTTGGGTAAACCTGATTTGGCTGTATATTTCATTAACCAAATCATGGTTAATCCGCAAATTGAGAAAGTTTTTCATAATGCTGGTTTTGATTTAAAATATTTAGGCAAAGAACTAGCTCAAAATGTCACTTGTACTTTAAAAATAGCGAGAAAAATCACTAAAGAAGTTTTACAAACTACCAACTTAAAACTAAAAACTCTAGCTGCTGAACTCTGTCAATTTTCTCATGTAGACGCAGAAGAAGGAGGCAGTGATTGGGGAAAACGTCCCCTGACTCAAAAACAGTTAAACTATGCAGCTATGGATACTGTTTATCTCGCTGCTGTTCATTATCGCTTGCTTGAAATATCCAATCCTGATGTTATCAGTCGTGTATTTAATATGGTAGATCACAAATCTGAAAATTCCTCTTTAACTCCGACGAAAGTTAGATTAGCTTTTGAATGTCCTCGACTATTTTATCTAAATCACCATTTTAATTGTAAAGCCATATTCTCTCCTAAAGATACTGTTGGGGGTGTTGGTAATGTTTTTCATAAGTTAGCAGATGATTTTATTAATTTACTGCTGATTGAACCCAGATTTAAAAGTTTATTTAATCCATCTGCAACACAATTAAAGGTAGATGTAATTTCGTTGGAAATTCAACAATTATTCTATCAAATTAAGTTCTTTCCCTATTTGCAAAATGCAATTGCAAAAGACGCGAGTAAAGCCTCTCTACTACTACAAGTTTGGCAAGGTTTACAAAGATTAATTAAAAAGTTTACTGAATTGTTGATCATCAATCGTCGTTATTGCAGTGCGGAAACAGTTATTCAGAATACTTTTATTTCTGGAGAACACAATTTAGAATATTACTTTGATTTACCTAATGGCACAAAGCAATTAATTAAAGGTGAGTTTGATTGTCTGGTTTTTAATTTTGAACTTAAACGCCTTTTTATGGTAGAATTTAAAACCTATCAACCTGTAGATTCAGCAGCACAATTAGCGCAAGTCTCTCTCTATAGTTATATGTTATCGAAGCAGAAAAAAACACCTGTTGATTCTGCTGTTTATTGTGTTTTACCAGAATTTAAAGAGTACAAATATTCTTGGGAACAGTTAGAAAATACGGTTCATCAATTAATTCCCTATAAACTATTACAAATGCAAAACTGGTTAAGTTGGGAATCTCCCAATCCTAACCCACCACCAGGGACAACTCAACCTCATTTATGTGAAATTTGTCCCCAACAACAAAAATGTCAAACTTTTTTTGATGTTGAATCTAATCATGATCAAAATTCAGATACAGAACCTCCTAAGCCAGATCCATCTATTATAGCTGATAAGATAGGCGAAGATCTAGTTAATACTTTGCAATCTTTTGGTATTGGTGTTGAGTATCATGGTGCTGCGGTAAGTCCAGCATTTATCAGAGTCAAACTTAAACCAAATTCGGGTGTAAAGGTAAATTCAATTCTCAAATTATCCGCTGATTTACAAGTACAATTGGGGTTAGAATATCCGCCTTTAATTGCACCTCAAGCTGGTTATGTAAGTATTGATTTACCGCGTCAAGATAGACAAATTGCTAAGTTTGAAGATTTTATTCAAAAGCAGTTTTTACCCCCAACAGCACCCGTAAAAATTGCCATTGGGGTGAGTATTGATGGTAAATTGTTAGAGGCTGATTTATCAGATCCAAATACCTGTCATTTTTTGGTGGGAGGAACAACAGGAAGCGGAAAAAGTGAATTTTTGCGATCGCTTCTTCTCAGTTTAATCTATCGTCATTCTCCCCAACATTTAAAAATTGCTTTAGTTGATCCTAAGCGGGTAACATTTCCCGAATTTGAACAAATGTCATGGTTATATGCACCAGTTGTCAAAGATAGCGATCGCGCTGTAGAATTAATGCAAGAACTAGTTGCAGAAATGGAATCTCGTTATCAAAAATTTGAAAAAGCTAAATGTGCAGATTTAACAGTTTATAATCAACGTTCCTCCCCAATGTTACCGCGCATTGTTTGTATTTTTGATGAATATGCTGATTTTATGGCAGAAAAAGAGGTTCGCACCATATTAGAACAAAGTATCAAACGTTTAGGCGCAATGGCAAGAGCCGCAGGTATTCATTTGATTATTTCTACGCAACGTCCAGAAGCGAGTATTGTCACCCCAATTATCCGTTCTAACCTACCTGGAAGGGTTGCACTCAGCACCAAAAGTGAAGCTGATTCAAAAATCATTTTAGGTGGAACATCAACCGTAGCAGCTTATCTGATAGGCAAAGGTGATTTAGTTTACCAAGTTGGTTCGCACTTGCAACGTCTTCAGAGTTTATTAGCACAAAGTATTAAACTATCCTAACAATATCCCCGATTTCTTGGAGAAGTCTGGGGTCTGAGTAACATAACCAAAGTTAAAATCTATTAGATAATATGAACGCTATCTAAATGGGAAAGCGTCAGTAGAGGAAGTAAAATGGGACATATAATCGCAACAGCAAATATGAAAGGTGGAGTCGGTAAAACCACTATTACAGTCAATATAGCTACTTGTTTAGCGAAAAATTACGGGAAAAAAGTCCTGGTTTTAGATTTAGATAGTCAAATTAGTGCCACACTGAGTTTAATGTCACCAGTAGAGTTTGCCAAACGTCGTAAACAAAGAAAGACATTGAGATATTTGCTAGATCAAATTATCAACCCCGAACCAGAGGCAAAATTTACCATTCATGACATTATTCAACCGCAAGTTTGTAATCTTCCTGGATTAAATTTAATACCGGGAGATATAGATTTATATGATGAATTTGTGGTTTCGGAAATGCTGCATAATCAATCAGTAGCATTGGGTGAACAGGACTTTGAAACTATCTGGAATCGCTTTGAAAGAGTCTTAATTAGAGATATCTTAAAACCTGTGCGCGATGAATATGATTTTATTCTTTTAGATTGTGCTCCCGGTTATAATCTCATGACTCGTAGTGCTTTAGCTAGTAGTGATTTCTACATTCTCCCAGCTAGGCCAGAACCCTTATCTGTAGTAGGAATTCAACTTTTAGAAAGACGGATTTCCCAATTAAAAGATAGCCACAAACAGGAAGCCAAAATAGATATTAAAATCTTGGGAATAGTCTTTAGTATGTCCAGCGCAAATATCCTGAATAGTAAATATTATAAACAGGTAATGCACCGAGTCATCGAAGATTTTGGAGTAGATAAAATCTGTAAAGCGCAAATACCAGTTGATGTGAATGTTGCCAAAGCCGTTGATAGTTTTATGCCAGTTTCTTTACTAAGTCCCAATACAGCGGGTTCTAAAGCATTTATGCAATTAACTCAGGAATTATTGCAGAAGTTATAAGTTATAAATTAAAGTTAGTAGTTGTACTTCACAAAAAATTGCAACTACTAACTCACGTTCTTAGTTACAACGTTACAGCTGTCATCAATCGTACCACCGATGATTTTTGTGAAGTATCTGGAGCAAAAATAAGGTTAATAGCTTGATATTAAGTTTAGTGCTGAGGTTATCACTGATATGGTGCAAATACTGTATTATTTTATATTTAAATTATCTATATATACGCGTCTATTAACTATTCTATGAGATTAAGAATAAATACCTGCTAGAGGAAAGGCACATTTATTACTCGACAGTATCTAAAACTATTAATACTAATAATTATAATATATATCAGTGTTTATTCGTTGATTATGCAGATAATGAATCAAGTAATTAGCGAAGTATGAAAAGTATTGATTTTGTGTTTATTCCTTGTATAGATTGTGTTTGCGGAAATTACATTTGAGATTGATGAAACTATTTACCAGTACAATTACACTTAAACATAAACTAGCTTGATGTGTTTTAAATACTAAAAAAAAATAAGTACGGAGAATGAAAGATAAGGAATATAAAATAGTAACCGTTGGACAGAAGTATTAGTCAATATTAAATTTATTTGCTGAAAATATATAAATCTTCGAAAAACGTTACATAGCTAAAATCCTGAATTGAAGACAGTTTGACAGCCTAAATCTGAGTTTAAATTTTGCCAGTCTGTTGAGATTTACGCTAAAACCCTGATCCCCAAGCTTGAAAATTCATGCTAGTCTATTGCAGTTACAAAATGCAAAGTGGAAGCGGAACAGGTTCGAGTTTGCAGGTACTGTCACCATCACAAGTGAAAAACCCAACTAAAAAAAACTTAAGTTCTCAAGTCGCTTTAAAAATCGGACGCATGAATCAAAGACATTTGTGGAATACTGTCGTAGCCCAAACAATATTGACCCTAACCGTTTTGGGTCTCCCCTCAGTCGCTCGGAGTCAAGCCAGTGAGGGAAGTTCTCCAACTCTTGCCAAATCATCTGCCAGTGATGCGGTTAAAGTTGGAGAATACCAATTACCGACAGAACAACCCATTTCCGAGCCTGTGATTGCCAGAATTCAGCCTCACAGTATTCGGGGTTTACAAGCAGCAACTCTTTATGTTCGGGATACTCCCGTTCTCACCTTTCTGGGTTCTGCCCGAGTTACTAACAAGAAAATCAAAATTGGAGTCATTGGCAACAATCAGAGTTTCAATTCTGATTCTGGAGTTGCTACTGAGCCAGGTAAATTTGCCAGTTTTAGCAATACTGACAATACAATCAATATCAACAAACAAGTTGGCTCCATTGACAATGACCCGGTTCAGAAAGCTAGTGTCATAGCAGCTAGAATTAATGAACTAGTTGAAAACAATGTAGACGCAAGCAAGATTACCGTCAGTTGGAAAATAGCGGATGCCCCCGCAACTAATAATAAAGCTTACAAGAATGGCCTTTCCGTTCGCAGACCGTCTGGGGATTCCTATGGATCGCTCCGTGATCGCTACACCATCACAATTGACGGTCAAGAACTGGTAGAAGTCAATAAAACCACGCGACTATCAGCCAATATTAATGGCAACAGAAAAACCCCAGCCACTAATCTGGCTCAAGATGCTTTAGAGGCAACTAATAGACTGCGGAGGCTGATGGGCAACGCAAATCCCATCAAGGAAATCGCCAATTTACCCGCTGGTAAATCACTCTCCACACCAAAGTTATCACAAAAAATTGCTTTTGGCAGGGTCAATATTAATTTTCGCGGCATAGCTTCTTGGTATGGTTATGACGGCTCTGGCAATAGAACAGCCAGTGGGGAAAGATATAATCCCGAAGGGTTAACTGCTGCTCATCGGAGTTTACCTATGGGGACAAAAATCCGCGTTACTAATACCAGAAATGGGCGTTCTGTCGTCGTGCGCATCAATGACAGAGGTCCATACATCCGTGGTCGAATTATCGATCTTTCTGCGGGTGCTGCCCGTTTATTAGGGATGATCGGCAGTGGTCTTGCTCCAGTCAGTCTGGAAGTTTTAGGAAGATAACCCCCTTTCTCGTTCCTTATTTCTTTTCGCTCTTCACTATTAAATTCCCCTGGTTCATCTATCTTATCCCCCAATTATCGATTGTGCCACGCCGCGCTATCAGATATACACTAACGGGGGAAAGGATCGAAAGGAACTGGGGGTTTTTTGTGCAGGTGCTGACAACAGTTACGGCTTTACGCTTTTATTTGAATGGCCGTCGGAGGTATTGCCATTTCGGGACGACCGAGGATGGGGCAGTTGATGATCAAGCTGTTTGGTATCCCACTGCGGTGGGTTTAGTGCCAACTATGGGTAGTTTACATCAAGGGCATCTTAGTTTGATTCACCGAGCTAGAAAGGAAAATTCCACGGTAATTGTCAGTATTTTTGTTAATCCGCTGCAATTTGGACCAAATGAGGACTATCAACGCTATCCCCGGACTCTAGCACAGGACAGGGAATTTTGTCAACAAGCGGGTGTAGATGCGATTTTTGCCCCAACTCCCCAAGAAATTGGTCTGCCTCTACAGAATATTGCAGAAACTCAAATGACACAAGTTATCCCTCCATCTGCTATGATGTCTGGTTTGTGTGGTAATTTTCGGCCGGGTCATTTTGCGGGGGTAGCCACGATTGTGACTAAACTCTTCAACTTGGTACAACCTGACCGAGCTTACTTTGGACAAAAGGATGGTCAACAACTGGCAATTATTAAGCGGTTAGTAACTGATTTGAATTTGCCCGTTGAGATTGTGACTTGTCCCACGGTGCGGGAATTGTCTGGCTTGGCTTTAAGTTCTCGGAATCAATATTTGACTACCACGGAAAAAGAGCAAGCAACGGTGTTATTTAAAGCTTTAGAACAAGCTGAAGCGGCGTTTCAAGCTGGCGTTCGTCACAGTAGTGAGCTAATAGCATTGGTAAGGCAAGAAATCGCAAAAGTTAGGGCTATCAGCTTGGAATATATTGAATTAGTTGAACCAAATACGTTGATGTTTTTAGAAAAAGTTGAGAATGAAGGAATGTTGGCGATCGCGGCTCGTCTTGGTTCTACCAGGTTAATTGACAACACGATTCTACGGGATGTCAAGGATCAAATCCGTCAACCGATTATCGCTATTGACGGTCCTGCGGGCGCTGGTAAATCTACAGTCGCTCGTCAAGTGGCACAGGAATTAGGTTTAGTATATCTAGATACAGGAGCTATGTACCGAGCCATCACTTGGCTAGTGCTGGAACAGGGTATTGATATTAATGATGATTGTGCCGTAGCTGAATTGGCGACGCGGTGTAAAATTGAACTTACTCCTGGTGAAAGTCTGCAATCTCCCGTAAAAGTCCAGATTAATGATATAGATGTCACTGAAAAAATTCGCACAGTTGAGGTAACATCTCTAGTATCAGCGATCGCCGCCCAAAGTGCAGTCCGACAAGCATTGGTTAGACAACAGCAAAGTTGGGGACAACGGGGGGGTTTAGTAGCGGAAGGTAGAGACATTGGGACTCATGTTTTCCCCGATGCGGAAGTTAAAATCTTTTTAACTGCTTCTGTGGGTGAACGGGCCCGTCGTCGTCAGCAAGACTTTGAAAAACAAAATCAACCCCAAGTTAGTTTAGAACAGCTAGAACGGGACATTGCTGAAAGAGACTTGAAAGACAGCACTCGCAAGATTTCCCCTTTACAAAAAGCGGCTGATGCTATTGAGGTCGAAACTGATGGTTTAACGGCTTCTGAAGTGGCTGCACAAATTATTAGCCATTATCAGCGGCTCTCTGATTAATTACAATCATGGTGGGTAACTTACTCACCATTGCAAATTTAATGAAACATTGGGACAGTAAGTCTAATACAAATTCTATAAATATGGTAGCAATTACAGAAAATTATCATCATCAAGATTTAATTGGTTTTATTTGGGCTATTGCTGATAAACTCCGTGGACCCTACCGCCCGCCCCAATATGGTCGGGTGATGTTGCCCTTGATTGTGTTGCGGCGTTTATATTCTGTTTTATAACCTACTAAACTAGCTGTGATAGAAGCTAAAGCCAAATATGAAGCAATGGGGTTAAACGGTGAGGCTTTTAAAAAAGCGATCGCTAAAGTAGGCATTGGGGTAGAGCGTCAACAGCCCTTGCATAATCTTAGTGGCTTTACATCCCACATTCCGCACCCCAACTGTCACACATCAACAAAAATCTGATTGAACGGGTTAGGATTCGTATCGAAACCTTTATATATGTTTCCCAAATATTTTCAAACAATAGCCTGTGAACATCTAATAGGAGCAGGAATTAAACCAGAATATCTTAACGACGATAAACTGGGAAGGGTTTAGATTTAAGCGGTTAAGAGTCCGTGACAAGCTTAATACACTTACCTCTATTCCTTTACTCTCTTTGATTATTTCCTGAATTTCTCACCAGTCTATATCACTTTTCTCTGTGACTATTTTCTTGAACAATTCTTGATTTTCACCTGGAATTTTCGAGCGCCTATCTCCTCCTTGAGGCTTGGCAGTTATTTCCGATGTCTCTCGATATCGACGCAAAAAGTCACGGATGAAGGATAAACTAACTTTGAATCGTTCCGCCAATTCTCTTTGTGTACCTTCTTTATTTTCCCAGGCACTTAATATCTTTTGTCGTAGGTCTATCGAATATGGGGCTATTTCTCAATAATCTTCTTTTTTACATCTTTATAATTTTACCATTCTTGTGGCGGGTTTGATCTCAAATTGCTGTAAAACTGTTCCCTGTTAAGAGTTCCCTGCCCTCACAGACAACTTATTCAGCAAGCCCTAAGTAACCTGGCTACAGCTATACATAGCAAAAAGCCCACCTACACATTAAAGTATTTAGCGGGCTTAAGAGTTATTGAAAATGGAGCTTATGGGAGTCGAACCCATGTCCAAATTGGGTATTAACCCTCCACTCGTTCACAGGTTTAGCCTTTCTGACCCTCAAGGCGGGAATCGTTCATTATCCCGAACGTAGGATGCTCTGATTTAATCTTAGCCACCAAACCAACCAGAGAACGTTTGTTGGAGCATCCGTTGGGGGTTAGGTCTTTAATCCTTAACGGAGTCAAATTAAAGACGCTCGAACCTGTAAGAGGTGTTTTAGGCAGCTACTAGAGCTTCCCGACGAGCAAATTTTACGATATTGTTCGCATTTACTTTTTTTTCGAGTCTTTGATTTCCGAGAGATGACTCGCTCTCGACCTGAATCACAGAGTAGCTTTCGCCAACCTGTCGAAACCGTTAAAGCCCCATACACTTCACATTTCTATTATAGTACGGAATTTTGTCAGTTGGCAAATAAAAATTATAAAATTATCTCTATTTAATTTTCTATTTAATTTTTCTAATTTTTTGGCATAATTGGCATCAATTAAATTAAAACTTAGGTAATGGTAACGGTACGCCTAGTAAACTTAAGTTGAGAACATGACCACCCGCCACTAAGTAAACAGGTTCACAAATATTACCTAATTTCCGTACTAAAATACCGAGGCGATCGCGGAATTTGCGCCCCTGATGATAAGCTGGAACTACACCCCAACCTGTTTCTTCCGCCACAAATATGATATCAGCTGCAACTAAGGGCAAGGTTTCTAGCAACTCCTTTACAGTATTTTCCCAGATTACATCTTCTATTTCTAGAAAATTAGCTACCCAAGTTCCCAAAGAATCAACTAACAAGCAAGTATCGGTCTGGGATTGAGCTAAAGTAGTCGTAAGTTCCACTGGTACACACAGAGTCAGCCAATCTTGAGGTCGTCGTTGTTGGTGTTTTTCAATGCGTTGTTGCCACTCTTGATCATCTGGATTTTGTGTAGCTGTGGCGACATATACAACTGTTTTTCCTGAATTTTCTGCCAAATTTTCCGCCCATTCGCTTTTACCTGACCGGGCTGCACCCGTCACCAAAATCAATTTATTCATGACTGATTTCATTGTATAATACTTGCAGGGAAAGAATCCACGAGGGAAATTAAGTGTCCCTAGAGGAAAGCCGACTAAATTTACCAATCTGAGCAGAAATTCATTGTCCATCCTCAATTCTTTTTTGATCAAGACCATAAATTTTAGGATATTTTTATGAAACCAGGGTTAAAACGCATCGAGGCAACGCTACATGACTTAAAAACTCGCCATGATGATGTTACTACAGAAACGGGTGATCAAACAAAACGATCTTTCTCCTTTCGGATTAGCATCGGACACCCCGAATATACGGACAATTTTGCCGCTACAGGAGCAGCCCAGAATACAAACTTAAATACAGACCTTAATCATGGAAGTTCAGAGGATGTATTTCCTCATCATGATTCTGTACCAGTTTTTCCAGACCGAGAGACTGGAGAAAAAACACCAACTCTCCCTAAATTTAAAACCCCGTCTTTTAGTAGTCATCGTCACGGAGCTAACCCAGCGCTGGCCATGAATATGCTCCAAGCAATTGAAGAAAAAGTTGCTAGTTGGCAAATAGAACTGCAAACTATTGTACAACAAATTCAGGATATTTATTTAGAAGGTGCAATTATTAATGGTTGGTTAGAATCTCATCCCCAACAACCGGAAACAGGTGTAACAGCTACGTTGCGTCATGCCGAAGTAGATCGACTCATGGACTATGTAGAGGAAATTTGCGCTAATGGTGACAAAAAATCTTATAAATCAGTGCATACTGACTATCGCCTCTGTGGAGTAGATGCAGCGGGTCAGGTTTGGTCACGCCCCTGTCCAGTAGAACAAGTGCCTAGTGTTAGTATAGCGATCGCTCGTCATAAAAGATTACGGCAATTATTAGGACGTAAACAAGATTTAGAAAATCGCTTGAGTCAATTAGCGGAGACTTTAGTAATGTTACATAGTCATATTCAACAAAGTTGAAAAAATTACAGCATACAGCATAATTCAGGAGTAAAACTGTCTTGGTATTCGTCCTTGAGGGGTGTGTTAGCTGTATTCGTACGCACCCCACGTATGTTTTGAAGAATCAAGCCGGATTCCTATATGATATGATATATTTTAAATTCAAACCCTTATGCAAACGGAAACTATGACTAACGAAGAAGAAATCTTTTTTGAGGAAGAGGAAGATCAAGAAATTGAGCCTGAACCGCTGAGTGGGTTAATTCCTGAATTAAAGCAAATTCGAGAAATTGTTGTTTCTGGTAGTGACTGGACAACAGAGACAATCTTTAATCAACTTGATCGGGGTAATATAGAGTTAAATCCAAGATTTCAAAGACGAGACGCTTGGGATATCACTCGTAAAAGTAGGTTTATCGAATCACTTATACTTGGGTTTCCAGTACCACAAATAGTATTAGCTGTTAATCGTCAGGAAAAAGGTAAATTTATTGTTCTTGATGGGAAACAACGATTGTTAACTATTCTGCAATTTTATGGTGGAAGTGATGAAAGAATATCGAATAATAACAATGCCTTTGCTTTAAAAAATCTAGAATTTAGACGTGATTTAATTGGCAAAAAATATGAAGATTTTAAAAATGATGTCTTTTTGAGTTCTGTACGTAATGATCTTGATAACCAAACTATTCGTACAGTATTAATTAGGAGTTGGACCCAGGAAAACTTACTATATAAAATTTTTCTGCGGCTGAATATAGGGGGTACTCCATTATCCCCTCAAGAGCTAAGACAAGCATTACATCCAGGTACTTTTACCAATTGGTTAGATGATCAATCAGTTGAAAGTAAGGCTCTGAGAAAGATATTTAAATCATCAAATCCTGATTATCGGATGCGTGATGTTGAATTACTATTACGTTATATAGGATTTCATTATTTTTTATCTGATTATAGGGGAAATCTCAAGGAATTTCTTGACATGACTTGTGAAAGGCTTAATAATCAGAGATATCATGATATTACAAATATAGTCAATCAATTTGAAGAAGCAGTACAAACAACTATTAATATATTTGAAGAAAAAAACTTCTCTCGTTTATGGTCGAGCAGAAATAATAAATATCAAAGCCAATTCAATCGAGCAATTTTAGATGTGATGGTTTTTTATTTTGCAGATGAAATAATCAGGAAATCTGCTGAAGATCATCAAGAAAAAGTTAAAGTTGCTTTTCAGGAATTATGTTCATCAAACAGTGATTTTAGAGAAGCTGTTGAACGCAGAACGCAGAATATTCCTGAGATTTATAATCGTCTCAGGTTGTGGGGTGAAAGTCTCCGAAAAGTTTTAGAAATAAACTTTAATGTACCTGAACTAGATGGGAATCGGATTATTTTCAATGGTTTGAGGTAGGTTCTTAATAAGATATGCCAGAATCTGATAAATTTATTACTTTAAGAACCCAGCTAAACAGGTTAAAAGACGAATTTCTTCCTGAAATTAGCCCGACAAGTTCATATTCCGAGAGTCAGTTATCTAGAACTGCTGCATACAGAGTTCTTGCTCATGCTGAAATTGAGTCTTATCTTGAAGAAAGAGCTTGGGAAGTTGTTCAAAATGCCAAAACTCTGTGGGATACAAGCGGTAAAACAACTCGTACTTTAATATGTCTGCTTGGTTTCTCTGATTTAACTATGGATAAACCACCAGATACACTTAGAAAACCCAACAATGTAAGTCAAGATAATCACTATAAGCGATTGCAAATAACTGAAAAAATAAATTCAGCTATCAATAGCTTTAAGAAGGTTATTGATAATAATCATGGATTAAAAGAAAAAAATATTTTAGCATTACTATTACCCATAGGAATAAATAGTAATGACTTAGATCCTAATAATACTTGGCTTGCTAATATGAATACATTTGGACAAAAACGAGGTCTTGTAGCCCATAAATCAGCTACATCATACATGACTATTCAAACTCCAGATCCGGCAAATGAATTAAATACTGTAACCCAAATTACTGATGAACTTTTAAGAATAGATGAATTAATCAATAATTTGATAGAATAAAATGTAAAATATTCTTACTTTGAAAAAATCAAACAACATGAACTTAAAAGATATCAAACAAAAACTATTCCCCATTATCAAAATCATCTCCACCGCACTCATCACCGGCGCAATGGGGTTAGAATTATGGAATATGCAAACATCCATAACCAATAATCAACTACCAAGTATCTTAACCCCAGCTTTAATCATTGCCCATATTGCCCTATCTGCTCATTTTATGGAAGCATTAATTGCCGCTTATTATGCCCCAACACGCAATCAGACAGCAATCAAATATGCAATTTATACATTTTTTGTCGGTACAGTTGGTTTGTTAGAATTGTGGGAAAATCAGGATACCTAAAATATTCTCCCCAGTTTCTCCACCATCTTCACCCGTTTGAATTATCCTTATACTTGACACCAAAATCTAAAATCTACAATGCTAAGAGCCGGAATTGTCGGACTTCCCAACGTCGGAAAATCAACCTTATTTAACGCTGTAGTCGCTAACGCTAAAGCTGAAGCCGCTAATTTCCCATTTTGCACCATTGAACCCAATGTTGGCATGGTCTCAGTCCCCGATGACCGGTTAAACGTTTTAGCAAAAATTGCTACCTCAGTACAAATTGTCCCCGCCCGTGTGGAATTTGTGGACATTGCTGGCTTGGTCAAAGGTGCGAGTCAAGGAGAAGGACTAGGTAATCAATTTTTATCCCACATTCGAGAAGTTGATGCCATAGTTCATGTTGTCCGTTGTTTTGAAAATGATGATATCATTCACGTAGCCGGTTCTGTTGACCCAGCGCGAGATATTGAAATCATTAATTTAGAACTTGGTTTATCAGATTTATCCCAAATTGAAAAACGCATTGAGAGAACTCGCAAAGCCGCACGCACTAGTAAAGATGCACAATTTGAAGTGACAATTTTAGAAAAATTAGCCGCTGCTTTAAATGAAGGTAAATCTGTCCGTCAAGTCAGTTTGACTACAGAAGAATCTGAAATTATTAAAGGATTAGGATTACTTACCAATAAACCAATTATTTATGCTGCTAATGTGTCTGAAGAAGACTTAGCAACGGGTAATGATTTTGTGGAAAAAGTTCGAGAAGTCGCTGCGATCGAAAATGCCCAAGTTGTGATAGTATCCGCACAAGTAGAAGCGGAATTAGTCGAATTACCAGAAGCCGATAAAGCTGACTTTCTGGAATCTTTAGGTGTGAAAGAAGGTGGTTTAAAATCCTTAATTCGTGCAACTTACACCCTTTTAGGTTTGCGGACTTATTTCACCTGTGGACCAAAAGAAACCCGCGCTTGGACAATAAATGCCGGAATGTCAGCACCCCAAGCGGCAGGAGTCATTCACTCTGATTTTGAACGGGGATTTATTCGCGCTGAAACTGTCGCTTATAATGATTTAGTAAATTATGGTTCCATGAATGCAGCCAAAGAAAAAGGATTAGTGAGAAGTGAAGGAAAAGAGTATATTGTCCAAGAAGGTGATGTGATGTTATTCCGATTTAATGTGTAGCAATTAGCTAACGCCACGCTACGCTATCGGCGATTAGAAATCGCTAACGAAGTCCACCTACGTGGACTAACTAAAAATTAAGGGTTTGAAACATAAAAGATGGGTTTTGTCTGTGTGCAAGATGAACTGCCACTTCCATTCACCAAGGCAAGTAATAAATTAGACTGTATTTTAATTCTTGTGGGGTGGGCATCCCTGACGGACTTCATGTATAAATTAAATGTATTTTAACAGCAATTTAAGATCAAACCCGCCACAAGAACGGTAAAATTATTATGACACAACATTATGGTAGAGGTGAAGGTGGAATCAGAGTTGATGATGACCGCCCTGGAAATAAAGGACAAAATATCACTCAACTGGTTTAATCATTGTGGCTTATTTTTTGAGCCTATTTAAATAGCTCTTTTTGTGGCGGGTTTGATCGCAAACTGCTGTAACATCTAAAAGAGATACTAGTATTCACCGGTCAGCAGTCAGTGGGTTCTTGAAAAGGGAACTAAATCCAAAATTAGCGCTGATAGCTGAACATTCGCTTGTTAAAAGTGAGATTAAATTAATCACCAGTATTTAACTCTGGCTTTGAAAACTCGAAATAAAAATTTTCACCAGCCGACTACTTTAAACCACATTTATGAAGATAAAATAAATTTTTTGCCCTGATTTTATATCAAAATATATTGTATTAAAATTTTTATCTATATAAAAAACTTATCATTAAGCCAATTAATTTGACAATGCTAGACATTTTATGATATGTAGTTTTGTTTGGGAGGGTTAACCAAAAACCCCACATCAATGGTTCACTGTTTGGATTTACCCCCCCAAAATGCTGGTAAAATCACTCTCCTCAGTACACTAACTCCAAAGAAAGAATTAATAGCTACTCATTAACCCATCAACCTGTGTCATGGTAATTGGATATCTAATATTGTTGATATAGATATCCAAAATTTTAGCCTGTGCTAAAATCAGCATACCGGCACGACGCAGGTGATGGGAAAAATGCCATGTTTGAACGCTTCACAGAAAAAGCCATTAAGGTAATCATGCTGGCCCAAGAAGAGGCCCGCCGTTTAGGTCACAACTTTGTCGGAACTGAGCAGATCCTCTTGGGTCTGATTGGCGAAGGTACAGGGGTGGCCGCGAAGGTGCTGAAATCAATGGGAGTTAATCTCAAAGATGCTCGCATTGAAGTTGAAAAAATCATAGGACGGGGTTCAGGCTTTGTCGCCGTAGAAATTCCGTTTACGCCACGGGCAAAACGGGTTTTAGAACTATCCTTGGAAGAAGCACGCCAATTGGGGCATAACTACATTGGTACCGAGCATCTGCTGTTGGGACTGATCCGCGAAGGTGAAGGTGTGGCAGCTAGGGTGCTAGAAAACCTGGGTGTAGATTTGACCAAGGTGAGAACCCAAGTGATTCGGATGTTGGGAGAAACGGCGGAAGTTACGCCGGGTGGCCCCTCTGGTCGCACGAAAACCCCAACTCTCGATGAGTTTGGTTCGAACCTGACCCAAATGGCCATAGATAACAAGCTCGATCCTGTGGTGGGACGCGCCAAGGAAATTGAGCGGGTAATCCAAATTTTGGGTCGCCGGACGAAAAATAATCCCGTGTTGATAGGAGAACCAGGTGTTGGTAAAACCGCCATCGCCGAAGGTTTAGCTTCACGTATCGCCAGCAAGGATATCCCCGATATCCTGGAAGATAAGCGTGTAGTCACTCTTGATATTGGTCTGCTGGTAGCAGGAACTAAATATCGTGGTGAATTTGAAGAACGTCTGAAAAAAATTATGGATGAAATCCGCTCGGCGGGTAATGTCATCCTAGTTATTGACGAAGTTCACACCCTCATCGGTGCGGGCGCGGCGGAAGGGGCTATTGATGCAGCGAATATCCTCAAGCCAGCTTTGGCCCGGGGTGAATTACAATGTATCGGCGCGACTACTTTGGATGAGTACCGCAAGCACATTGAACGGGATGCAGCGTTGGAAAGACGCTTCCAGCCTGTGATGGTGGGTGAGCCAAGCGTTGATGAGACAATAGAAATTTTATATGGTTTGCGCGATCGCTATGAAGCACACCACAAGCTGAAAATATCCGATGAAGCATTGGTGGCGGCGGCTAAGTTGTCTGATCGTTACATTAGCGATCGCTATTTGCCAGATAAAGCCATTGATTTGGTGGATGAAGCCGGCTCACGGGTGCGCTTAATTAACTCCCAACTGCCCCCAGCAGCTAAGGAATTAGACAAAGAACTACGGCAAATCTTAAAAGAAAAAGATGATGCAGTCCGTTCTCAGGACTTTGATCGGGCGGGGGAATTGCGCGATCGGGAAATGGAAATCAAGGCGGAAATCCGCACTATTGCCCAAACTAAGAGTAACGGCTCTAGTGGTGACGGTATTGAACCCGTAGTTACAGAAGAAGACATTGCTCACATTGTCGCTTCCTGGACTGGTGTACCAGTTAACAAACTCACTGAATCTGAGTCCGAGAAGTTGCTGCACATGGAAGATACCTTACATCAGCGCCTCATCGGTCAAGATGACGCTGTGAAGGCTGTTTCCCGCGCTATTCGTCGCGCTCGTGTCGGTTTAAAAAATCCTAATCGGCCGATCGCTAGTTTTGTCTTCTCCGGTCCAACTGGGGTGGGTAAAACTGAATTGGCAAAATCCTTAGCCTCTTATTTCTTCGGTTCAGAAGAAGCGATGATTCGCTTAGATATGTCCGAATACATGGAGCGTCACACCGTCAGTAAGTTGATCGGTTCACCTCCTGGTTATGTCGGTTACAACGAAGGTGGTCAGCTAACAGAAGCTGTCCGTCGTCGTCCTTACACTGTGGTGTTATTCGATGAAATCGAAAAAGCCCACCCGGATGTCTTCAATATGCTCTTACAAATTTTGGAAGATGGGCGTTTAACTGACGCGAAAGGTCGCACGGTGGACTTTAAGAACACTTTGCTGATTTTAACTTCCAATATTGGTTCTAAGGTAATTGAAAAAGGCGGTAGCGGTATTGGTTTCGATTTTGCTGAAGATGCTAACGAATCTCAATATAATCGCATTCGTTCTTTAGTGAATGAGGAACTGAAGAATTACTTCCGTCCTGAGTTCTTGAACCGGTTAGATGAAATTATCGTCTTCCGTCAGTTGAATAAGGCTGAAGTCACGGAAATCGCCGATATCATGCTCAAGGAAGTGTTTGGTCGCTTGACGGAAAAGGGCATTGTCTTAGAAGTTACAGACCGCTTCAAGGATCGCTTGATCACTGAGGGTTACAGTCCTAGCTACGGTGCAAGGCCATTACGTCGGGCAATTATGCGCTTGTTAGAAGATAGTTTGGCGGAAGAAATTCTGTCTGGACGTATCAAAGACGGCGATACTGCTCTTGTTGACGTTGATGAAAATGGCATTGTGCAAGTTAGTTCTCAGCAAACACGGGAGTTATTACCCCAAGGTGTTGAGTCTTAGTTAGGTTTTTTAATTGTTAATTGCACGGTGGAGGATTTCGGTTCTCTACCGTTTTTTTGTTTCGCGCAAAGACGCTAAGGAGCAAATAGGAGAAGGAGATTTTTGTAGCGGACTTAGATGATTGCAACGAACAGTTCGTTGAGAAACTTCCAGGCGCGGAGAGGGGAAGGAGGTTTTTGTAGGGGACTAGTCATCTTCAACTAACCTCGGATCAGGTACTCCGTAAAGTCGTTCGGCTAGATCTATATCACGTTCATAATTTGGTTCATACCCGTAATACTCAAGCTTTGTTAGTGGTCTTTCACTAGAATCATAACTGTAATCATAATTACCGTCTTCAATGTCAAGGCTAAAATCACTTTCAGGCTTAATACGGTCTAATAATTTGTCATTGAGTTCAGGAAATTCTAGAGCAAATTTTTCGATAGACGGAATCCAAGACATACCTGAAAAAACGAAATGAGAGCATCTTACATAAGGAGTACCTTTCTCCAAAAGGTCTGAAATTAATTCCTGTAATTTTTCATCTTCTGTTAGGAAAACAAATTCTTTATTTTCGTGTTTACGGAGAAAATTGAGGTAGTCTAAAAAATACAGTCCTCTTTTGTATAAAATTTCATTTGCTCTAGAGTAGAGATTTTCAGACACCAGAGCATATTTAATACGCCGTCTGCTATTGGGACGATTCAGTTTGATTAAAACTGTTTCATTTTCTTTGACATCAATTTTGTAAACTTTGTACATGGTTATCTCAACTAATCATATATGTACGACTTTCTTAGCATAACATCATGTTTACACTGATTACCAAGAATCAATAAAAAAAAATGGTAACAATAAAAGCATAAAAGGTGCTTATATATTAACTTATAAAAGCTAATAATCACTTTCATTTTTATCTCTCCTGCTGTGTGGGAGATTTTTTTTACAGATGAAGATGCAGCATACAAAATACTTTTTAGCAAGTAGTAATATCACGACCTTTGAGGACGGTATTCTCCCATATACACCATTTTCGGTTAGATATAGACCTCATTAAGTTTGTTATATAAAGTAAATTAGGTAAAATTAAATGACATCAGAATTAATTAATCGTCAAATCACCCTTGACGTTAGACATATTGCCAAGCATTTACCAGGAACACCGCAAATGCAGAGACTTCTAAAAAAAGGACAAGCCGCTCATGTATTTAACGATGAAAATACCATGAATCAAGTTGCTCAGTGCATAATAGAAGAAGGTGAGTTTATCGGCACTGTTCGAGATTATGAACGCTATGGAATGTTTTTTACTGAACCAATAGGTTATAGAATTAGTCCAGATGGTAGTAATATTCCACTTTACTATGGGGAGATAAAAATCAATGCAGACAACCAATACCACGTCATACCCCGCACCAGACCAAGTGAAGAATAACTGGGAATTTACAGAAGTATGGATAGATCCGATGTTATCACCTCCATATATTCTGTTATTACTTTGTGATAGTGAGGGAAATTGTCGAATTTATGATCCAAAACAGGGTGATAAGGTTGTATTTTCTAGTAATGATTATGAAACTGCCAAGTTATGGTTACTAGAAGATGAGTATGAACCATTTGAAGGTAGGCTTTTAGCTGCTGAATTAGTGTAAGTTAGTATATTTTTTGTTTCGCGCAATCTCTCTTATATATCCCCCAGGGTAGACGCTAAGAAAAGTAAGAAATTTTAATAGAGGATGAACGATGACATTAGTTAATTATAAAGCAATGACTCTGAAAGAATTACGTCGTTATATTCTTACTCACAGAGAAGATATTTCAGCTTTTCACGCTTATGTTGATCGTTCTAAATCTGAAGGACGGATGATCACAATTAACCCAAATGATGAAAATTGGAAAGAACAAGTTCAACAGGCGATAATCAAAGATGGAACTGAATCAATTGCATAATTCTTGCAGCGTTTTAGTAATGGTAAAAGATTAATTGAAAGTCTAAAATATTTTTATCAACTGTGCAAATGTGTAAATCTGTGAGAATTTGATAAATTGCATCTTGAGCAACTTTTACACCTGCTGCTTTACGAATAATATAATAAATATTAGTAATTGTAGTAGCAGCAATAAACCCTATAATCTCACTTGCATCAATTTTTGCAAATAGCTTGACTGCATCTTCTACAAAAGGTTCTCGTTCCAGCAAAAAATCTAGGACGACATTCGTATCAATAAAAACTCGCTTCATTGGTATTTTTCAGTTAGATAAGTGACATAATCTCCATTAATATTCTCATCACTGGAGATATTTACACTTTTAGCAATACCACGCAGTCGAGATAAATTACCCTGCTTTGATAGTGATATAGTTTCTTGTTGTATTGATTCTAATATAGTTTGTACCAATTGCCAGCGATCGCTCATTGGTAACTGTAATACTTGTTTTTGCAATTCTTGTAATGTCATAAGCAGATATCAAAAATTATTCATTTTCATTATATATCAATATGATGTATATCGCGTACAGTCAATTAATATACCCAGATCCGAAGCTATTGCTAATTTAAAGGAAAGATTACTTATGTATGGTTATAAACAGTGGCTTGCGGAAGGATAATACTAATGGAAATTCCCCGCATCATACTAATAAAATTCTGTCAACTACCTTTGGAAATATTGCTATTTCTTGCTAATTGTGAAAAAATTAGACCGTATTGTCTGAGAAAAAGTAATAAAGAGTAATAGTGAAGTCAGTATAATTTTCAGTATAGTTTTGATTGCTTTGATTGTTAGCTAAGACTTTTTTGTTTCGGTACTGATATCTAAGTATTCATTGATTAAAGGAATCTGGACATGAACTCTCTATTTAATAACAACTTCAAGGGCTGTTTTAGTTTTGTCGCATTAGTATTTATTGGTTACACCGTCAGTGCTGTATTGTTTTTTTTGATGCCACATACTGATTATGCAAATATTATTGGTTTTTTGTCTTTAATATATTATTCATTGACTATTATTCCTACTATGATAAAAACAGTTTTTCCGAATTTTTATAAGCAACAATCTATTTGGAAAAGCTTATTAAAAACCCGACGCTACACTGGTGTTGCTGCTTTTTGTTTTGCTTGTAATCACGGTGCATTATTGATCTGGACAAGATCTTTAAATCTCTTAGATTTTAATACTTGGATTACTTATTTCCAAGGTTTATCATCAATAATTATTTTCACGATTCTAGCTATAACTTCTAATGATGAAAGTATGAGAAAACTTAAAGGAAATTGGAAAAAAATCCACAATTTAACCTATCTATGTTTGTTTATACTTCCCTGGCATATTTTAGATAAAATGTCCGGTAATTGGACTTATCTCACTCCCTTTGCAGTTATTTTATCTATGAGTCTATGTTTGCTTTTTGTTGTTAGAAAAATAATTGAATTTAAGAAAAAGTAAATGATAAAATTCCTGAAAAACTTATAAAAAAGTTAGTAATTCCTAAACTATATATTTTCTGACTATTATGAATATTCTTCATCCAATTTCCGATTTTATCAACTCTGATGCTATAATTTCTCCCTCACAACCAAACTATTACTATGAAGGTAAATGTCCCCAAACTGGTGAAATATTAAGATTACCTCGCACTGGTTTAGCAGAAGCTATAGCCCATAGTCTCATGCAACAACTTGAGGAAAATTATCCTTATTCCCGTGAGGGAAAAATGTATGGTATTTTATTAGTTGAATTACCCAATAGTGAATTAAGAGTTATTAAGGCATTTTCTGGTTTATTCCATGGTAATAGTCTGGTCGAGGGTTGGATTCCACCTATTCCTGGTAGACAGGAAGTGGCTGTATTAGAAACTCAGACTTTAGCAGAATTAGAAACTATTAAAAAAGAGATAATTAATCTCCAAAAAATTCCTGAAAGACAAACATATCAAACTCTTTCTGATGAATATACCCAGGAATTACACGCTATTAGTTTACATCATCATCATAGCAAAATAGAACGACAGGAACAACGGCAAAAATTAGAGCAAATTCTTAGCGGTGAATCTCTAAAAATTGCCTTAGAAAAACTAGCAGCACAAAGCCGTCAACAGGGAATTGAACGCCGAAATATCAAACGCCGTCAAAATGAAGTTTTACAGCCTTTGCAGGAGATTATAGCCGCCACAGATAGAAGAATTACGGAATTAAGACAACAGCGCAAAGAACTATCTCGCAAATTACAAACACAAATGCACGCTGCTTATAGTCTAACTAATTTTTCTGGACAATCTTTATCTTTACAGCAATTATTACCGGGAGGAACACCAACCGGAACGGGGGAATGTTGCGCTCCTAAATTATTACATTATGCTGCAACCCATGGATTAAAACCTTTAGCAATGGCTGAATTTTGGTGGGGTAATTCTTCTATAGAAAATAAGGTTTCTGGAGAATTTTATGGTGCTTGTTTGGAAAGATGTCAGCCATTAATGGGATTTTTATTATCAGGATTAAAGCTAAATCAACCAGAAATCATTTATGAGGATGAATGGCTAATTGCAGTTAATAAATCATCAGGATTATTGTCTGTTCCCGGTCGTTATTCTCATAATCAAGATAGTGTAATTAGTCGTTTAGGTTATCTATATAATCAGGAAATAATAGCTGTACATCGTTTAGATCAAGATACTTCTGGGATTTTATTAATAGCTAAAGATGTAGTTACCTATTCCCAATTAAGTCAACAATTTGAACAAAGGAAAATTCATAAAGTTTATGAGGCTATAATTACAGGTTCTCTAACTATTAATGAAGGGGAAATTAATTTACCTTTATGGGGAAATCCAGATCATCGTCCCTATCAACAAGTGGATTTAGAACGGGGTAAGCCTAGTTTAACGCGCTTTCGTGTAATAGGCGCAGAAGGAAAATATACTAGAATAGAATTTATACCTCTGACTGGACGTACCCATCAATTACGGGTTCATGCTGCTGATAAGAGAGGACTGGGAATGAGGATTTTAGGGGATAAACTCTATGGTTGTCTCAAGAGTGTCAGTAGATTATATTTACACGCAAGGGAGTTGAGTTTTTACCATCCCCAGTTAGAAAAAACCTTACACTTACAGGTAAAAACACCGTTTTAATGATCACATCTAATTTGTAAAGATATATTGACAAAGATTACAAAACTGTCATATTATTCTTTATATCTAAAAAATACCCGACCTCTTTAAAGAAGTTGGGTATGTGGGTATGGCTAATTTTGTGAATTATGATGAGTTATAAACTGTTGTTTAAACCTAAAAATCAAGGGTTAATTGCTTTAATAGTTGCGGCCACTGCGATAACAGGAGGAATTGCTATTTATGGGATTTCTAACTTTGGCAAAATGGAAAAATCTTCTGTAATTGAAGCAAAACCAATTGTCCCAATTTCGCCCATGGTGACTGCATTAGGAAGATTAGAACCAGAAACAGAAATAATTAAATTATCTGCACCCTTAGCATTAGATGGCGATCGCATTTCTCAACTATTAGTTAAAGAAGGTGATAATGTTAAAGTAGGGCAAGTAATTGCCATTTTACAATCTCGTGATCTGCTAAAAAAAGCCCTGATTCAAAGACAGAAACAGGTGAAAGTTGCCCAAGCTAAATTACAGCAAATTAAGGCTGGTGCTAAGTCAGGAGAAATTGCCGCACAGCAAGCAATTATTGAGAGAATTAAAGCCCAATATACAGGAGATAAACAAGCCCAAGCAGAAAATATTGCTCGGATATCAGCCCAATGGGAAGGTGATAGAATTGCCCAAACAGCAACTATTAATAAACTAACAGCAGAATTAAACAATGCCCAAGCAGAATATCAACGCTATCAACAGTTATTTTCTGAGGGTGTAATTTCTAATTCTGTAATTGATAGTAAACGTTTAAATGTAGAAACCGCAAAACAAATATTAAATGAATCTCAAGCGGTTCTCAAACGGATTAATACCACCGCAAATAAACAACTAGCAGAAGCTAAAATTGCCCTAAATCGTATTAATAATACTAGCAATAAAGAAATTAGTGAAGCCAAGGCTAAACTTAGTAGTATTGGCGAAATTCGTCCCGTTGATATAGAATTAGCCAGAACAGAAGTTGAAAGTGCGATCGCTGATTTGCAACGTGCAGAAACCGAACTACAAGGAGCTTATATTCGCGCCCCTATGACGGGACAAATTATTAAAATTCATGCCCGTGTCGGTGAAAAAATTGATAAACCAGGGGTGGCTGACTTTGCCCAAACTAACATAATGATGGCAGTAGCAGAAGTTTATCAAACCGATATTAGTAAGATCAAATTAGGACAAACAGCCATAATTACCAGTCAAGGATTTACAGGAGAATTAAAAGGTATAGTCCAACAAATTGGGTTACAAGTCAAGCGCCAAAATGTCTTTGGTGATCAACCAGGAGAAAACCTAGATGGTAGAATTATTGAAGTAAAAATTCGCCTAAATCCTGAAGATAGTAAACGAGTTTCTGGCTTAACTAACTTGCAAGTCCAAACAGCAATTAAATTGTAAAATCTTACCCATAAAGGTGCAAAAAATCAAACTAATGATTAATAAAATATTTAAAAAAACACCCCTAGCTTGGCGACAATTAATGAAAGAAAAAACGCGGTTAGTAATTGCAGTATCAGGAATTGCCTTTGCTGATATACTAATATTTATTCAAATGGGTTTTGAAAGTGCATTATTTGATTCTGCTATCAAACCTCATCGCAATTTACAAGCCGATTTAGTCTTAACTAATCCCCAATTTCAAACTCTATTTTCAGTTAAAAGCTTTTCTAGAGAAAGACTTTATCAAGCATTAAGTTATGAAGGTGTCAAATCAGTTAGTTCTATTTACATAGGTATAGGACAATGGCGTAATCCTGAGACAAGAATGGATCGATCTATTTTAGTTTGGGGTGTAGATCCAGCTACACCTGGTTTAAAATTTCCTGAAGTCCAAGCTAATAAAGATGATCTCAAACAATTAAATCAAGTTTTGTTTGATGAAGCCAGTCGTCCAGAATATGGGGAAATTGGCAAAATTTTTCGAGCAACGGGGAAATTTAATACTGAATTAAACGGAAAAAATATCAATGTTAAAGGTTTATTTCAAAATGGTGCTTCCTTTGCTTCTGATGGTAATGTTGTGGCTAGTGATTCCACTTTTTTACAATTATTTCCTAACCGCAAACCTGATCAAATTGAAGTTGGTTTAATTACTCTCAAACCCGGTGCTGATCTTGAAAAAATCAAAGCCGAATTGAGAATAAGATTAAATCCAGATCCTCAAAATCCTTTTGTGGAAGTTGGAACTCCAGAAACATTTGCTCAAAAGGAAAAGGATTATTGGGCTAATGGTACAGGTATTGGTTTTATTTTTGGTTTGGGTGTGATTGTCGGTTTTATTGTTGGTATTGTCATTGTTTATCAAATCCTTTATTCTGATGTTTCTGATCACTTACCAGAATACGCAACTCTCAAAGCCATGGGGTATACTGATCATTATCTATTGGGAGTTTTATTACAAGAGGCATTGTTATTAGCTGCATTAGGTTATTTACCTGCATTGTTGCTATCTTTTGGGATATATCAATTAACTTTTACTGCGACTCTTTTACCCATAGCTATGAAATTAGATCGGGCAATTAATGTTTTTATCTTAACAGTAATTATGTGTACTATTTCTGGAGCAGTTGCCATGGGAAAACTGCGTTCTGCTGATCCTGCTGACATTTTTTAATTCTCAATCAATAAAACTCTTTTTTATATCTCACCCCAAGGGAAGGAACTATGCCATTGAAACTTACAACTATTGCTCCTGAAGTTATTTCTAGTTCAGAAACAGTGATTTCTGTAGCCAATCTTAATCATTATTTTGGTAAAGGTGCGCTACAAAAACAAGTATTATTTGATATTAATTTAGAGATTAATGCGGGGGAAATTGTGATTATGACAGGTCCCTCTGGTTCGGGCAAAACTACCCTATTATCATTAATGGGGGGTTTACGTTCTGCCCAAAGTGGAAGTTTACAAATATTAGGACAGGAAATGTCTGGTGCAAGTAAGGGACAATTAACTAAATTACGTCGTCAAATTGGTTATATTTTTCAAGCCCATAATTTAATGAGTTTTTTAACAGCAAAAGAAAATGTCAGGATGTCTTTAGAGTTGCACGAAAATTACTTCAAAGGTGATATTAATGCCAAAGCTATAGCGATGTTAGAACACGTTGGTTTAGGGGAACATATTAATTACTATCCAGAGAATTTATCCGGTGGACAAAAACAACGGGTAGCTATAGCCCGCGCTTTAGTTAGTCACCCAAAAATAGTATTAGCAGACGAACCTACAGCTTCATTAGATAAACAATCAGGCCGCGATGTGGTAGAATTAATGCAAATGTTGGCCAAAGAACAAGACTGTACTATTTTGCTTGTCACCCATGATAACCGCATTCTCGATATAGCTGATCGGATTATTTACATGGAAGATGGACAATTGAAAAGTAATGGTGTAGATATTCGTGGAAAAGTGAATTAATCCTCCCTTATTTAAAGATAATTTCCTCCCGAATTTCCAGATTAAGAGTGTGTTGAATTTTCAAAAGTTTTGTCAAACTAGCACTAGCATATCCATTTGCTTCATCACGTTGCACCTGTTGAGGTTTAACTCCTAAAAGTTTGGCAAAACTCTCTTGAGTGAGTCCACGAATAATCCGCGCTTTGATGAGTGCTTCTGGTAGTTTTTCTAAACTATCATATTGCAATTTCTCAATTTTACCTTGATTATTTTTGAGATTTTCGTACTCTTTTATCTCTTGAGTAAACTCCTCAATTTGGCTTTTGAGTGAATCAATACGAGCCTCATAACGTAGTTTTTGGTTTTCATCTTCTGGAACTGGTTTACTAGCATATTGAGCCATTGCTAACTCAAATTTATTCATTTGTGCCTTAGTAATATTGTACTGCCATTCATTCAAAATCATAATGTTTAATCTATAAATCATTTTTTCAAAAATGACATTACCTAATAATCAAAATTAATTAGATAATGCCAATTTATATCCCTGTTTTATATTGATAACTTTTAATTTTAAGGATCAAAAGTAGCAAAAAGTATTTTGCATCCTAAATTGTGTTGTGTCAATATATGATCTAACAATAAATCCAAAGTTAATCTCTACCAAAAAACTCCGAGCCATTAACCCAGGAATACAGATTCAATTGTAAATTAAATTACTTAAAAATAAAACAACACTTACTGATTCTTGTTTCTTGACCACGATCTGTTAATCTAAGTGTGGAAGATTAGCAAAATAGTCAATGGAAATTAATGGAAATTAGTAATTTATTCCAAGCTGGTGGTATAGTCATGTGGCCACTGCTGTTTTTTTCGGTGTTAGGAGTGGCGCTAATTATTGAACGCGTTGCCTTTTGGGTAAAAATCAGCAACCGTCAAAACCGTATTGTCCAAACTGTCCTTAAAGCTTATCGTCAAGGTAATGTAGTCGCTGCTTTAGACATACTACATAGAAATGCTGATTTACCTATAGCCCGGATTTTTTTAGCAGCCTTAGAACTGGAAGAACCCAACCCAGAAGAATTTCGTTTGGCTTTAGAAAGTGAAGCACAGGCAGAAATTCCCCTATTAAAAAGGTTTCAGAACATTTTCGATACAATTATTGGTTTAGCCCCCTTGTTGGGTCTGCTAGGTACAGTATTGGGCTTAATTGCTTCCTTTAAATCATTGAATATTGGTGATGTCGGCGGGACAAAAACCGCCGGTGTCACCTCTGGAATTAGTGAAGCCTTAGTATCTACAGCATCAGGATTAGTGGTAGCTATTATTACCCTGTTTTTTGCTAATACCTTTCGGGGAATGTATTTACGCCAAATTGCTTGGATTCAAGAATATGGTGGTCAGTTAGAATTACTTTATCGTCGTTACTATGAAAGAGGAGATATTTCTTGACGCTCCCCGCCCTATAGAGGGACGGGGATTCTTGTTTCAATAAACTTGTCTCCAAGTCTGGGTAGAGGGTCATCTCTCCACAAGCGTTAGTTTCGGTGCGCCCCACCGTACTTACATCCTAGCCAACTTGTCTTAGTGCCTTAGTTAGAATGTTGATTGCAGCATTATGGTCACGGTCAAGAACACAACCACATTTACAAACATGAGTTCTAACTGATAGAGATTTTTTAACTATTTCCCCACAATTAGAACAATTTTGAGAAGTATATTGAGGTGCAACAGGTATAATTACACGCCCATAGACTTTAAAAATACTCTAACCATTGAGTAAACAATGACCAAGAAATTTTAGATTTTAGATTTTAGATTTTAGATTGGGAATTTTCGGTACAAGTAGGGGGCAACGGCCGTTGACCCCTACAATTTCAGGGCGGAACTAATCCAAAATTGCTAATCTAAAATCCCCAAGCTCCACACTTGAGGGTGAAGTCAATCCAAAATCCAAAATCGTAAATCCAAAATCCACTGACCATCCCACATCACTAATTGATTTGGCTAATTTGCTATTTTTAACCATGTTTCTCACTTGCAGTTTTTCAAACGCCACTAAATCATTAGATCTAACCACGCACAATGCTGTTTTTATAGCAAAGTCTTTACGCTGACGTGAAACTTTTAAGTGTCCTCTACCAAGACGGTTAATAGCTTTCTTGCGATTATTAGAACCTTTCTTTTTACGACTAACTTTTTTCTGTAATCGTTTTCAAGATTTTTCTGATTTTCGTAAATACCTCGGATTATCAACTTTATCTCCTTGGTAATCAGTATAGAAACTGTTGAGTCCAACATCTAAACCAATAGTTTTATTTGTTGGTTTAATCTCAATATTTCTTTCTGCATCTATACAGAATTGAACGTAATATCCATCAGAACGTTTAACTATTCTAATTCTTTTGATTTGGTTGATTTGATAGAAATGTAAATCCCAAGTTCCAATTAATTTTAGTTGTCCAATTCCACATTTATCTGTAAAGTTAATGTGTTTTCGGTCTTCCAATAATTTCCATCCAGTTTTATATTCAATGGAACGGTTATTCTTTTGAAACTTTGGATATCCTTTCTTTCCAGGAGTTTTAGCTTGACAATTATCAAAAAATCTTTTAATTGCGAATGCGGCTCTTTCGGCTGCTGCTTGTCTAGCCATAGAATTTAATTTATCCGCAAAATCAAATTCATTAGCCAAAACAGCAGTATATTTGTTTAAGTCGTAAGGTTTCACACCTTGATTGTCCATCCAAAACCGTAGACACTTATTCCGAATGAATTGGGTTATTCGTATACCTTCGTTAATATTTTGAAACTGTTGTTTCGTGCCTTTGGCTTTAAATTCTAAAACAATCATAAGAATACCCGGCAAGTGGGAAACTCAGTGGCTTTAGCCCTGAGAGGGAAACGGCACGAGCGGTTTTAACCGCTGTGAATCTTAAAATTGAAACCAGATTTTTGATTGGAATCTGGAAACCAACTCCCTTGCGGGGTAATGTTAGCTTCGACCTGTTATAAGAGCTTGTTAGGCTGGCAACACTGTTTCTGTTACCTTAAAACTGTTTAATTGCCAGCGACAGAGCAGGGAACTAGCTACGCATTCCAGGGTGTCGTGACTCAAATAACGGCTACCATGAGAGTAAACTCAGGGTGGTCTGGTCAGTACGGCTTGCTTGATTACTCTTGCAAGCCCAGTCCCTTTAGGGCTGGGTTACTGACGGTATTTTTCCTTTTCGACTTGATACCAATTTAATCTAACTTAGGGAATTAGTAAACCCTAATTAACAAAAATCAAACTACACTCTGCATGATTAAGTTATACTTAATATCACTTAGAGTCTGTTTAATTTTTGTCTCGCCTTATATCCCCGTCTTATGAAGAACGGGGTATTACGGCGATTTTTGATAAATTGGCAAAGGTATTAATATGAGGTATTAATATGAAAATATTCATTCTCTTCCCTTACGTAACTGTTTTGTAAGATGTTACTCTCAGTGAACTGGCTACAACGAATACTATATTTATTTTTTCCAATAAGTATGATCACTAGTTCCGGTATTAAGTCTGTATCTGCTGCTCCTATTCAACTAGATGAAAATTGGGGTTCAGTCTCACTTGTGATAGAACCCGTTCCTGTGGTTGATAATGTACCAAATTCACGCCAAAATAACGGGGATATTACAGAAACAGATTCCTCTATTTTTTTCCCACTACATAAAAACTTGAACTCATTTCCAGAATTAACCGCACAAATTACAAATTTTGGTATTTTAGAAAACTTAAACATAGTTTTTGACAGCAGCTTTCTTCCTCAGAATTTGCAGTCAATACCAATATTAATTGCTGCACCTGAAAACTTCAATCCTCAGCTAAGGTTAACTTCCCAACAAGTATCTCCTCCGCAAAGACAACCAACTCCTACAGTACAACCAACTTCACAACCAACTCCTACAGTACAATCAACTTCACAACCAACTCCTACTACACCTGTGCAGCCAGCGTTTGTTTTGGAAAGTATCCAAACAGGGTTTCGTACGGACATGAATAGTTCCCAGCAGGAGAATCAAATTATTGAACCAGTCTTTCAATTCCGGTTATTCAATGGAGAGAAAATTAAATTGAAAACTGCCTTTAATAAGTTGAGTCAAACGAAATTTACATCTCTTACTAATATTCCCCTTCAGTTCGGATGGGAAGGCAAAACAGGTAAATATACTCTAAAATTAGGAGCAGGAATTGATCTATTTAATCGCTTACCAATGGCTCTCAATTTCAATGCTCAGATAGATAGACCAATTGCTGTTAAACTCAATCCAGATTATAGCCTCAAGTCAGGTTTATTTTTATCAGCAGTCGTAGAACAAGGTCTTTATAAAACTAGTGTGAAAACACTGGAAAATCAAATTACAGCTATACGCTCTGGTTTCAATACTTTTTGGCAAATTGACCCTAATACTAGCTTTTTTGGCTCCTATCGTGTGGGTTTATATAATGATGGTAATTTTGAGCAACAGATTTTTAATCGCTTGGAACATAAGTGGGGTGAATTTTGGTTTGCTGGTAATGTTTTCGCTTGGAAGTATACAAGCGATCGCCAAGAAAGTAGTGGCTATTTTTCTCCAGAATCTTCTCTAGTTTATAACGGTGAAATCGGATGGGGAAAAAACATTTTTCCTTTTTTAAATTGTCGCTTAAATACCACCTTGGGAAGACAAAGAGTTAATGGTAGTAAAAGTGGAGGTACTGGCTATCAAACTCGCTGTACAGTCAAAATATCACCAAATATAGCTTTAGATTTAGGTTATAGTTTAGGTAAGTCTCACAATCTTATGACTGGGGAAAGTCTGTATAATAATCAGACATTAACAGGCCAATTACAGATAAAATTTTGACCTGTTTTTTTACTGACAACCCAAGATTTTAAAAGTTTAAAAAAGTAAAAGCAGGGAAATCGAAATCATAAATTATCGAATTTCACAGCATCAAAATAAACTTTTACTTTACTCTTTTATTCCAGCCCAAACCGTGAGAGGTTTACCAACTTTTTTATACAGCAAGCTTTCTAAAATTACACCATTATTATTGGCAGTAAGAGCTTTATTTGGCTGATTTAAAGACTCATAAAACCCGTTGTACCAACCTTGATCAGATTTGAGTTGAGTTTGCACAAAATTAAATAATTTGTCTGTGTAAGCAGTATTATAAAGGACGTGCCAACCTACGGCGGCTTTAGCACTGAGAAAACGTAGATCATCATATTTTTTCCCTGTTGCTGTGATGGTTGCCCAAGGTTCTCCATTCACAAATAAGCTACTATAAACAAAGTAAGGAGCGCGATCTAAATTATCTTCCGTGACAGCAGTTAAAAATTTAGTTGTTTGATAACGAGCTTCTTGAGCGGCTAAAATTCGGTCTGAGAATGCTTTAGGTAAAGCTTGAAATCCGGTTTCAATGCCATCTAAAATATAAGGTTCGCTGAGAACATAATTATTTGCACCTGAATTTTGATAATCCCGTCGATCATAAGGAACACCCTGCCCGTAGAGGTCTACAAAGTCTGTATTGGATGTATAATCTAAGGCTTTTTTGACATCTAAACCCCAGAGTTTTAACCCATAAGCTCCGTAATTTTCATAACCTAAACGCCCTTCCTGGGTATACTGTTCTTGACCAGCAATAACAGAAGTACCGTACATTTGCCCGTTTTTAACCAAGCGCTTAATTTGCCAATGTTTCCAGACAGCTTCCGTTGGCGATCGCATTTTGGGATATTTTGTACCAACAATATTCAGCCATATAGCTAAACGTCCTAAATCCAAAGCAGACCAACCAATTTCTTCTCGTTTATCTAATTGACCATAATTTACAGGTATCAATGTTTTTGAATTATAGACTTTATTCGGTAATTCTCCTTTATACAAAGGCATAGACGCTAGAGTTTTTAACATCTGACTCATTTTGCTCTCAAACTCTTCTACGGTAATGATATTAAGTTCTTTAGCACTGACCAAAGCAGCCATAGCAGCGGCTTGGTCCCACATAGTAACAGAGGGAAAATTATTTACAGAATTAACTAAACCAGTTTGATCGTTCCAATTACGTTGGAAGTATAACCAAGCTTGACGCGCCATTGCAGTTTCCTCTGTAGTTAATGTCCCACTTCCTGGCGCAATATAGGGTCTTTTGGCGGTTGTCAATTCCGCAGCGGCAATGGGTTTACCTGCTACAATTGTTAATTTAGTATTCAGCTTGCTAATATTATCAGTATTTATAGTTAAATACTTTGACAAAGAATTGAAACCTATAATTGCAATTACAGCGGTTATAACTCCGCCAAAGGTAGCAAGAAAAGATAGTTTTTTTGATGGTGGCTCAAAATCAGAATTCATCATGGAATTGGTAATTGGTAATTGGTAATTTGTAATATAATTGAAAGTTTTTTCTTGTCTAGTTTTTTTAAGTCAGGATTTACGCAAAATATCTCTCCCTAAGCCCCCATTTCTGTTCCCTGTTCCCTGTTCCCTGTTCCCTGTTCCCTGTTCCCTGTTCCCTGTTCCCTGTTCCCTGCCCTCACAGGCAACTTTTATGGCTACGCCACGCAGGCTATCAGCAAGCCCTATCCGATGATTAGGGTTCTTTTTCCTTAGCCCAAACTGTCAAGGGTTTGCCCACACGACGATATAGTATTGCTTCTAACACTATACCGTTAGTATTCACAGTCAAAGCTCGATTTGGTTCTTGAGTTTCCTCATAAAAACCTGCAAAAACGCCACGAGTCGGGTCAGCCAGCCAGCGCATACCCTTATAAAGTCTTTCTGTATAGCGAGTTTGAAACAGCATATTCCAGCCTATTGCGGCTTTAACACTACTACCCCGATAAACAAAAGCATCTTTACCAGATGAGTCTATACTTTTCCAAGGTTGACCATTGACAAAAATACAATTGTAGACAAACCAAGGCTCCCGATCTAAATTATCTTCAGACCAAGCGGTGAGTTGATTGGTAGCTTGATAGCGACGTTGTTGAACTTGGAGTAACTTGGCTGCATATTCCGCAGGTAAAGCCTGAAAACCACTTTCCAACCCATCCAAAATATAGGGTTCACTAGTGACATAATTATGATAGGTGCTGCGTTTATCCGCTGGTAGTTCCACACCCATAACATTGACAAACTGAGTTTCGGCTTTGGTATCGAGTGCTTTGGGGGCTACAATCCCAATTTTTTGTAATCTATAGGCTGCATATTGTTCATAACCTAGTCGTCCTTCTTGGTTCCAGGTTTCTTTACCATTTTTAATACTTGTCCCCATTAGCTGTCCATTCTTGAGTAACCGCTTTAACTGCCAACGAGCCGTGACGGCTTTACTAGCCGCAGCGTGTTTGGGGTATCGAGTTTCGATGATATCTAGCCATTGCACTAGTCGTGCTAAATCAATGGCCGAAAACCCAATTTCTTCAGGTTCTGCCAACTTGCCGTAGTTAACCGGGATTAAAGTTTTCGCGTTATAGGCTTTGTTTGGTAACTCATTCCGGTACAAAGGTATTTTGGCTAGGGTGGCCAATACTTCCTCTATCCATTTATCAAATTCTGCTGGCTTGAGCAAGCCTAATTCCCGTGCTGCCACCATACCAGCTAACTGACTACCCACGTCCCACATTGTTGTACTGGGAAAGTCCGCAGCAGAAGAAACTAAACCCGTGGATAACCGATTTTTCTCGAAATAGCGCCAAGCTGTACGGGCTAATTGTATATCTTCTGCATTCAGCCGATTTTGACCAACGGAAGTCACTGGAATTGGGAGAATGTTAGTCTCACGCCATTGTATTCCTTTATGCAATCCAAAACCAACTAAAGCGATCGCCGCAGCGATAATAGTTTGTTTTAATAAACTAGGTTGGATCGGAGTAGGATTGATAGTTGTATCTTGTGTCATGGTTAGCGGGGGATAATATTAAACAACACTTCTTTTTTCACCAGCCACCAGAAGCAGCCCACAGCTACAGCCTGAGCAATAGTAGTGACTATGGGATTACCATCAACTAAAGCCGGAATTAAAAACCAAATCACTGTGACTGGAACGTGAACAATATAGACGTACAAGGAGTTTTGACCCAAACTAATCAACAGTTTCCCCAGAATTTTATGCAACGGTTGCCAAAATGTATCCACAATCATGTACAGCAAAGGGAAGAAACCGATGTGATTAATTAAACGTAAAAAACCCACCCGACTGCGGTCTGTCCATGCTAACCAAGCAACTCTATCTGAGAATTTGGCTGGCCAAACACCAAGCTGAATATCATAATGTGCGGTTGTAATTGAGCCAATGACGATTAATACTAAGCATAAGACTAGGGGGATTTTCGGTATTTTTCCCCATAATTTTTGTAGTTTTTGACGATAATAACCTGCTAATACCCCATGCACGTATAAAATTTGCCAACCAGCTAAGGCAAAGTAAGGATGTTCTCTGTCTAAAGGATGGAAACTCAAGGCATAAGGATGTAATTGTTGGATACTCCAAAATGTCCAGGAAATAGCCAAAACAGGCAACCAAAAGCCCTTCCTTAACATCCAGAAAATGGCGGGGGAAAACAGCAACAGCAATACATACAGTTGCAAAATGTCAATGACAGGTGGTGCTAAATGGAATGTAGCTGCCGCTAGTAAGATTTGCCACCAAGTCCCAGGCGCAAAATCAAAGGCAGGACGGGTCCAACCGGGGGCAATTATACTTAATAAACCCAGGACAGACATTAAAATAAGACTGGTGAGATAAAGTTTTCCAGAACGCTCTAACAGTTTTTTCATGGCTTCAGAAAAGCCAACTTTATTGATACGCCCCAATGTCACCATTCCTAATACTAGCCCAGAGAGAAATACGAATCCTTCGGCCGCACTGGCGTAAATATGTCCCCTGTTGATAGCACTGAAATAAGAAGAACTTTCTAAATGATTGAATACCATGGAAACAATGGCAATGCCCCGGAGAAAATCAATCCTTAGATCTCGGTTTCCGTAGAGCGTGGGATCATAGCGCCAGGATACAGGAGGATTGTTTGTTGTAATTGTATTGTTATGCACAGTATATGGTTACTTTCGGTTATTTAACTACTTGGTTCTAGAACAGAAACTAGATATTTCTTTGTAGGGTTTAAACTCTTCTCTGTAATGGAGTACGTGAGGCATTGAGTTTATTCAGAGGGGCAATTTCGCCGCCCCACACTTTTCCTGGAGTCCTGACTTGGTTTACAAGGCTGAACATATACCGATAATCTTAGGCATACCTACTCAGTCTAAATCATAATGTATTTTAGGATCAGAGTTGAAAATTTTTCTTAATATTCAGCACTTTTGCTATTTTGCCTATAATATAATACCCAGAAGCAAGAAATAAAGTATAAAAATCCTGAATTTTCTTGATCTGCTTGCAGCAGCGCTTCGCTATCAGTAGGTAAGTGGTGAATAAGTAAAATAACGCATCAGCCAAATTTACGTAGATATTGTTAGACATTTTGGTGTTTTTACGTCTACATACTCAAAATAGCCAAAATCACAACACTTTTAACTAGGGGTAAATTTTAAATATGAAAGCATTATTACGCAATGACGAAGCTGGAAGAATTGAAGCACTTTTACAGTACAGAATTCTTGATACTCAGTCCGAACGGGAGTTTGATGATATTACCCGTTTAGCTTCTTTTATTTGTGCAACTCCCATGGCCGTAATGACCTTAGTTGATACAGACCGCCAATGGTTTAAATCTAAAATTGGGCTAGAAGCATCAGAAACACCCCGTAGTATTGGTTTTTGCAATCATGCTATCCAGCAACCAGATCCCATGATCATTCCCGATGCTACTTTAGATCCAAGATTTGTGAATAACCCTTTGGTGACATCAGATCCCAAGATCCGTTTTTATGCGGGCATACCCCTAATTAATGATGACGGTTATGGCTTAGGAGCGCTGTGTGTTCTCGATGACATACCAAGACAACTCGCACCACAACAGATAGAGGCATTAAATATTTTAGGTCGCCAAGTCATGCAACAATTAGAATGGCGGCGTAATTTAGATAGTTTGCTTCTCTCAACGGTATTAGATACAGTTAATGCTTTAGTGATAGTTCTTAACCCAGAAGGGGAAATTATTGGATTTAATCGAGCTTGTGAAGAAACCACGGGTTATTCTTACAATGAAGTTAGAAATCAATGCTTTTGGAACGTATTTACAGAACCGAAACGCCGTCGAACGGCACAATCTATTTTTGAAAAAATTAAATCAAGTAAAGGGTTAAAAGAATATGAAAACTATTGGCGCATAAAAGACGGAAATCTGCGGCTAATTAATTGGTCAAATAGAACGGTTTCAAATGAAAATGGTGAAATTGAATTTATTGTTTGTACCGGCATAGATATCACTGAACGCAAACAAGCTGAAGAGTCTCTAAAACGGCAATTAGCAGCAGTAGAAGCGACCAGTGATGGCATTAGTATTGTTGATAAACAGGGTAATTATCTTTATCTCAATAGCTCTTACGTGAATATATTTGGCTATAGTCATGCCACGGAATTGCTAGGAAAAAATTGGCAACAAGTTTATGAACAAGAGCAGGTTAAATTGTTTGAAAAAAAGATATTTCCTGAACTAATGAAACAAGGTTACTGGCATGGAGAAACAATTGCTCAGAGAAAAGATAGCAGTAACTTTGCCGCAGAAATGTCTCTGACAAAGTTGAAAGATGGAGGATTCATTTGTGTAGGCCGTGATATCAGTAAACGCAAAGAAGCCGAGGAAGAACTAAAATACTTCAACTTGCGATCGCAATTATTAGCTGATATTACTTTAAAAATTCGCGGTTCTTTGCAGATAGATGATATTCTGCAAACGAGTGTTACAGAAGTCCAAAAACTGTTGAAAACTGACCGTGTAGTGATTCTAGAGTTGTTGGCCGATGGCTCTTTAACAGCGCGGAAAGAAGCATTAATTCCCGGTATTCCAGTTGTTATGGGGACAAATATTGTTGAGCCTTGCTTGACAAAAAATTACATCGAGAAATATACTCAAGGATGGATTGGTGTGATTAATGATATTGAGAAAGCTAACATTCGGTCTTGTCACGTCGAACTATTACAAAAGTTTAATGTCAAAGCTAACCTGGTTGTTCCTATTTTTCTCAAAGATGAATTTTGGGGTTTACTAATTGCTCATCATTGCACCCAACCCCGTCAATGGACTAACTGGGAAACAGAATTTCTCAAGTCTTTATCTGATCAAATAGGTATTGCTTTAGCTCAAGCTAAATTGCTGCAAGCGGAAATTCTGCAAAGACGAGAACTGGAAATTGCTCGTCATCAAGCTGAGTTAGCATCTCTGTCCAAAAGTAGTTTTTTAGCGAATATGAGTCATGAAATTCGCACCCCCATGAATGGCATTTTGGGCATGACTGGTTTATTATTAGAAACTCCTCTCAACCCAGAACAAAAAGATTTTTTAGAAATAGTTCGCGTGAGTGGGGATGCTCTTTTATCTCTGATTAACGAGATTTTAGACTTATCCAAACTTGAAGCTGGAGAAATGATCATCGAAAGCATAGATTTCGATCTTTGTAATTGTCTGGAAGAAGTGCTAGATTTATTAGCTCCTCAAGCACATCAAAAGGGACTAGAAATTGCCACACTGGTACAACAGAATGTCTATAAATATCTGACGGGAGATGTTGGCCGCTTACGACAAATTATCATGAATTTAATTGGTAATGCTATTAAATTTACCAAAGAAGGAGAGGTATTATTAGAAGTAGAATTGAAGTCAGAAACTCAGGATCTAGTCATTCTCAACTTTACTATTATAGATACAGGAATTGGTATTAGTCTTCAAGATCAAAACAAACTTTTTCAAGCATTTAGCCAAGTTGATGCTTCTATTACCCGTCAATATGGTGGCACAGGTTTGGGATTGGCAATTTGTCAACAATTGGTAAGTTTAATGGGTGGAAAAATTGGCGTAAAAAGTCAGATGGGTAAAGGATCTCAGTTTTGGTTTGAGCTACCTTTTATGAAGCAAATCCAGCCTTCTTCTCAGATTTTGGAGCTTGATATATTGACTAACAAACGGTTGTTAGTAATAGATGACAATGGCACTAACCGGAGAATTATTTATCATCAAGCTACTCATTGGGGAATGTTGGTAGATGAAGCGGCTTGTGCAAATACTGGTCTTGCAGCTTTACAAAAGGCTGCTACCGAAAATCACCCTTATGATATTGTTCTCATTGATATGCAAATGCCTGTGATAGATGGTCTAACGCTGGGATCACAAATTAAGGCTAATTCTGCCATTAGCAATATTCCTTTAGTTCTATTGACTTCTAGTAATCAAAAGGATGAATCGAAAAAAGCAATCAACATAGGATTTATTAGTTATTTAGTTAAACCAATAAAGCCTTCTCGCTTGCTAGATACTATCATGGATATTTTAGGAAACCAAGCAAAATTAGATAATTTCCAATCTTCTAAAATTGAGCAATCTTCTATAACTGTGTTGGATGAAAAGATACCTGATTCGACAAAATCAAAGTTAAAATTGCTCGTAGCAGAAGATAATCCAGTTAATCAAAAAGTTATCCTCAAGCAACTCCACAGTTTAGGCTATAAAGCTGATATCGTTGCCAATGGTCAAGAAGTTTTGGAAATGTTGGATAACATTGCCTATGATTTAATTTTGATGGACTGTCAAATGCCAATTCTCGATGGTTTAAAAACTACAAAAGTAATTCGTTCTCGGCCAATAAGTTCATTTGTTAATCACCGACAACCTATAGTTATTGCTATTACTGCTAATGCTATGAAGGAGGATCAACAGAGTTGTTTAGATGCTGGTATGGATGACTATTTTAGCAAACCAATTACTAAGGATAAATTAGCAACATTATTAGAGCTTTGGAGTTCCAGAATTATGGCAGGACGACTAGTGACTATTCCTGACCCTGAGCCAGCAGTTTTAATAACAAATAATCCGTTAACAGATTTACCAATTGATTGGGAACATCTACATCAAATCTCAGACAATGATCCAGAATTTGAGTTAGAAATATTAAAAGTTTTTGTGGAAGATAGCCTATTTCATGTAGAGGGAATTAAAGCCGCAATTACCGTTAATGACTTTCCTCAACTGGCCAGGGAAGCTCATCATCTTAAAGGTTCTAGTGGTAATGTTGGTGCTACAGCCATGCGGAAAATTGCAGAAGAACTAGAACAACTTAGTCGCAAACAGAGTTTTGTCGGTGCTTATGAATTGGTACTAGGATTAGTTGATTTTATAAACAAGATTCAAGCATTTTTAATTAAGGCTTGCTGAAATAGTGCTGAAATAGTGCTGAAATAAGTGCTGAAAAAGTTTTTTCGTTCCCTGACAAGGTTATCCATGAAGTCAGGTTGACCGTGGTAGAGACGTTCCATGGAACGTCTTTACATAGAGCCGACTCTTGTTAGCATTCTTTAGCTTTTTTGGTTCGGCCAACGACCGACCCCTTGACTAATTACCGCCAATTCTGACATTAATTGATCAAAAGCGTCCGGTGTTAAAGATTGGGGTCCATCGGATAACGCTTTGGCTGGGTTGGGGTGAACTTCAATCATAAGCGCGTCCGTACCCGCAGCGATCGCCGCCATGGCCATAGCAGGGACAAATTCGGACCAACCCACACCATGACTAGGATCAATCATAATTGGTAAATGGGTGAGTTTCCGCAACACCGGCACAACCGATAAATCTAGAGTATTGCGGGTATATTGACGGTCAAAAGTTCTAATTCCCCGTTCACACAAAATTACATGAGGATTACCCGCTGCTAAAATATACTCAGCCGCCATTAACCAATCCTCAATGGTTGCAGCCATACCGCGTTTTAACAGCACGGGTTTAGGTTGCGCTCCCACTTTTTTGAGCATGGAGAAATTCTGCATATTTCTCGCCCCCACCTGAATCACATCTGCGACTTGGCCAATTTTCTCCAAATCTTCCGTATCCATAACCTCGGTAATAATCCCCAAACCGCTAACTTTCCGGGCTGTAGCTAACAATTCCAAAGCGCTTTCACCATGACCTTGAAAAGCATAGGGTGACGTGCGGGGTTTATAGGCTCCACCTCGCAAAAACTTAGCCCCCGCAGCCTTTACCCGCAGCGCCGTTTCCACAATCATCTCCTCATTTTCCACCGAACACGGTCCAGCCACAACCACCAAAGGATGATGTTCACCAAACACCACATCTCCTTGAGGAGTATTTACCACCACCTCAGAAGCTTGTCCATGACGGAATTGACGACTAGCCCGTTTATAGGGTACTTCCACTCGTAATACTTGCTCAATCCATTGACTCAATTCTTGAATACGGGGGGGGTCTAAATCAGCGGTTTCCCCAACTAAAGCAATGACCACCTTATGTTGACCAATAATTTTTTCTGGAGTTAGTCCCCAGCTAGATAATTCTGTAGTAATGCGATTTATTTCTTCCTGGGGGGAACCAACCTTCATGACAATAATCATTTACGAGTTCCTTTTTTAGTAAATTTTTGATTAACTAACTTGAGATTAACAAGGAAAACCTATGAAAAAAAGCGTTACCCGCAAAGGATAATGGGTGATAATGTATACATTTGTACTATAAGTGGGACAGACATTTAGACCATTACACTGATTTTAGCATTTCGGTAGCTGATATTTAATCATCATCTTCTTCTAGTTCTTTACCCAGGCGATATTTTATATCATAGTTGATGATAAAGTCTAATTCTGCTTCTGTAAATCCATAATGTTCTGCTAATATCTTATCTATTTCATCTATGATAGGTTTGGATAATTTGGGAGAAAAGAACTGAACTTTTAATATACCTTGCTTGACATAATTAATATCTTTCATGATTGAGTTTTTTTGTAAATCTAACATTAATTGTTGAGCAAGTTCTGATAATGAAAGTTTAATACTATTACTCACTTTGTTTAAATTAAACAAAAATCCGTTGACTTCCCGTTTATTAACATTTCTACAATCTGATAAAGATAAAAAATACCAGAAAAATAACGAGGATAAATAAACAGATAAAACAGCATTACAATTAATTTCTAAATCAAAATTTATTGTTTTTAACTCAGAAGTTGTTTGTGTTTTCCCTAGAGAATTTATGATTGTTGGTGGTTGATTAAGGAATTGTAAAAAATATCTTAATTTTCTAGTATGATATAAAGAATACTTACCATTTTGACTTGTTTGTTCACCTAATGTTTTTTGTTCTTTAATAACTTTCTCAAAAACGCTAATTTCTAAAATTGTTCCAAATTTTGGAATAGAGGTTAAGTAAAATAAATGTTCTGGAATAATAACATATTTCAAGAGTTGAAAAAGATAATTTCTTTCTTCATGATACCACCGATAATATTTACTAGAATATACCAAATTATTGCTTATACTTTTTTGTAAACTTATTAAACTTTTTTTTCCAATACAAATACATAAATGTTTATCTACATTTTCAAATAGCTTAGATGGACGCATTGCATAAGTGCTTATCCAAGTTTTTACATAATTTATTTGTACTAAATTACGCAGTAAATCAAATCCATTTGTACTAACAAAAGATATTGGAATAATCATTCCTAACCAGCTTTTTTGATGAGAAATGTAAATACTTCTTTCTATTAAGAATGAATATAAATCATTACATTTTTCTGTTTGATAACCTTTAATTTCATAATCCTTTTTGACCTTACTATATTCCACATAAGGAGGATTACCAATAATCACATCAAAACCCCCACGACTAATAATACCATAAAACTCCACAAACCAATGAAAAGGACAATGAGATAATTTCCACTTTTCCCACTCCTGCTTCTTCTTAACATCTATCCCATATTCCCGCGCTAAATACTCATTCAAATCCTCATTTAAAATATTTAAAGTTTCTTGTATCATTTGTTTATTTTTATAAGTTTGATTACAAGTTTGCATTATTTTAAAAGTTTCATAAACTTCTATAAATTGTTGAGAACCTTCAACGGCTTTTTTAACCTGATCATAATTAGCAAAACCCACCAAACTATTACCCGCACGAATATTAAAATCAATATCTGGTAAAGGTTCAATCCCATAATTAGGTAAACTATGATTAGGAGTTACCTGTGCTACTAGTTTTAAAAATAAACGTAATTTACAAATTTCCGTCGCTTCCTCCATAATATCCACCCCATAGAGATTATTTAACATAATCTTTTTGAGAATAAAATAACGTTGGTTATGATGAAATTTCACATCATTTAAAATTTGTTGAAATTGCTTGATAGTCTTATTCTTATTATTGTTATCATTATCCTCTAGAAAACTGGTCATTTTTTCTAAACAAGCATCATAAAGAGGTTCAAGAATATTCAAAGCAGCAAATAAAAAAGCCCCACTCCCACAAGTAGGGTCAAGAATTGACATTTTACCTAATTGGTCATAGATACTATATAAAAATTGCGGATCTTGACAATTATTAATGACATCTTCTGCAAATTGACGAATATTCAAGTTATAAGTAATTAAATCATTGATATGATTAATTTCTCCATTAACTAGCTTTTCTCTGATTTCTAAATAACGGGTTTTTCTGGTAATATATTCTCTCCAAATTTCCGTAGGTAAACCATAATTATCATCTGCTGGTTGATTCCAATTCTGTCTTTGAGAAACATCATTTAAACCTCTAGCAATATGTTCCGGTAATGGTAAATCTACTCCGGTTTTCACTGCTTCATAAATATAGCGTTCTGGGTAATCTTTTAATAAGTTCCAGATACT